>JAADFQ010000235.1 GCA_013152835.1 FCB group bacterium | reverse complement strand
CGGCAATACCTGGACCAGCCCGCTCCGATTGCTTGCACATGCACCCAATCTGACGTCCGAATCGATCGCTGTTGAGGATGGGAATAATGGTCGGTTGGACATAAACGAAATCGCTGATATAGACCTGAGTTTTTCGAACACCGGTTCCTGTTTCAGCCCGGATTGCAATGCTCAATTGACCAGCCTTGATCCCTATGTGGCTATTATTACGCCTGAAACGGGATTAACATCCATTCCGGTGGACAGTTCCGGCGCGGCGGTGTTCAGTATCCGCGTGCTGCCCACGACGCCTCCGGGGCATGAATTTCGGTTTCAATGGACCATAACCGGTGAGCACGGTTATTCCACCTTCGGTTCGTTCCAGCTTCCGGCAGGTCTCATCATTGAGGACTTTGAAACCGGCGATTTTTCCGCTTTTGACTGGACCTTTGCCGGTGATGCCGATTGGCGCATTACCCAGACTCCGGCGTGGGAAGGATCCTTTTCAGCCGTATCGGGAATTATATCCGATAATCAGTACAGTTCCCTGGTGCTGGATGTAACCTGTCTCCAGGAGCGTCAGGTGCGTTTTAGCTTTAAGGTGTCTTCCGAGGCCAATTACGACGGCCTGGAATTCTACATTGATAACACTCGTTACGGACCGTGGCAGGGTGAAATCAATTGGCAGGAAGTGACCTTCCCGGTGGCCGCCGGAGATCATACCCTCACCTGGAAGTATGTCAAAGATCAGGGGGTTGCTGACGGCAATGACTGCGCCTGGGTAGACTTTATTGTTTTACCACTGGTGGGTCCCTCCGGATTTCATTGTCTCCCGGGAGATGTAAATGGTGATGATCAGATCACGATCCTGGATATCATTCGCATCGTATTCATGGTGATGGATCAGGGGCTGGAACCCACCGATGAAGAAGTCTATTGCGGAGACGTTAATTATGACGGAATCGTAGATATTTTTGATCTGCTGGAAGCAGGAGATCGCCGAACCGATCAGTGACGGACAAACGACCAGTTCCTAAAAAGAAAACCTCGGGAATTGGCGTGCTGACGCCGATCCTGATCGGAATCATCATTGGGACGGCCATGGTCATTTGGGGCGCTCTTTATGTCTGGTTATTCCGTAAATTTAGTCTTCCCGCCGGCTACACGTTATTTATCGTTATTTCATTCGGGATCGCGCTGGTTTTGCTGACTACCGTTGTCATTCAGCGCATCCGCGAATTAAAGGAGGAAAAAGATCATGATTTTAGTCAATACTGATTCCATACCCGGAAAGCGAATTCACACCCTGGGAATGGTGAAAGGTTTTTTTGTCCAATCCAAACACGTGGGCCGGGATATCATGTCGGTCTTTAAAAGCCTTGTGGGAGGCGAATTAAAAGCGTATTCTGAAATGCTGAATGAGAGCCGGGAACGTGCCACGGCCCGGATGGTAGCCGAAGCGGAAAAACTGGGCGCGGATGCTGTGGTGAATATTCGCTACGCCTCCAGCCAGGTGATGGCCGGAGCCGCGGAAATCCTGGTTTATGGAACGGCAGTGACTATTCTGGATGACGATGCCTGAAAATCTGTGCGGACCTAATGTAAAACGGTTATTCCCGAGGAAAGGAATTTCATAATGAAAATGAATTATCAGGATTTTTGGAAATTCACTTCCTATGCCGTTGTGGCCCATTCGGAGAAAAGAGCCTTTCCCCGGATCACCTATCGGAATTTGCTACTCAGTGGGAAAACCGTATTCCCGGTTGATCCCAATCTTTCGGAACTGGACGGACATCCGGTCTTTCAAGACTTTCAATCGCTTCCTGAAAAGGTGGACGGCGCTATTTTGGAGGTACCCCGTGAAGATTCCCTGGTGTGGATTCAGAAGGCGGCTGAAGCCGGAATCGGGAATATCTGGATTCACCAGCATTGTGATACACCGGAAGCCCTGGATTGGAGCCGGGAAAAGGGACTGAACCTATGGCACGGGACCTGCGCGGTTATGTATCTCACTTCCGGATTTTCTGCCCACGGTATTCACCGAACCATCAATAAACTTTTTGGGAAATATTAACGTTTCAACATACGACTAATTCTGTATGAGCAGAACTCAGCGGTCGCGATTTTTCTTCTTCCCAATCCTGATATTAAGCCTCTTCGGATGCGAGGACCCGCCCGATCCGCGCCCTCATTATTCTCTGGAAACACTGCAAGCCGCACCGGACACCCTAGCAGTCAATTCATCCATCCTCGTCTTGTCAGCCTACTTAGTTCGTGATTTCATGCCCATTACAACTCCGAACGGAGAACCGTTATATGCAGTTATTGAACTGGTGGATATCGACTCTGCCGATATTACCGGCAAATTTGAATTGAATTATTTGTGGGTAATCAACAACACCGAAGTCTGGGATACCTGGTTTACCGATGAAAAACCACCGGATTTTCCACCATATATCGTTGAACGGATTGCCCGGAACGGTCCCCGGTGGGATCCGGGCACTACGGTTGATGTGGTTGTGGAAATCAGTGGCCCTGGCGGTGGTACGGACCTGATTCAGGCCCGTGATCAGGTAATTTTGTCTACCTATTAGTTTGGTACTTCGGATAGGATTATCCTAAAAAATTCCGGCTGAAAATGCAACCGGCTATTTTCGACTATTCTTTTCCCGGTAGTCTCTGAGACAAAACCGGTTTTCTAAAAACTATATTTTATCCCCAGCCTCAGATTGGAGAAACTTTCCAACTGCGCAAAGCGATTCTCCGGATCGTCGGAATCTCCGAAAAACCAGACACCGTCCAGATCCAGAGACCAGGCTTCTATGGGGGAATAACTCAGGCCACCCCCGGCCATGATGCCCACATTATCCAGGTCTTTGAAACCGTTCAGTCGGACTTCCAGACGGTTATCCAAATAATTACCGGAAGCGCCCAGCATGAGACCGTTTTCCGCAACGATGGCGAATGGCGTTCCCAGACCCGGTTGATAATCATTTAAATGGAGTTGATTCTCAAATTGACTGGCATTCGGTAAGGGAAGCGGTGGCAATTCGGCAAATGAATGCTCCAGAATACGGGTTCCGATATACTGCACCATGACGGTCAAATCCAGGGGAGCATTGATTTCTCCCTGGAGTACATACTGTAAATAATCGGCGCGGGTACGGGTACTGTAATCCAGATTATTTTTCGGCGCTTCGGACCTGACCCACATTCCTTCTCCCCTAAGGGTTATATTTCCCGGAAACCAGACAAATCCGCCGCCGACGGCATCGGAGCGATTGTAGCCCATATACGGGGTAATCAGCGGCTGGGGGTACCCGGCCGAATCCATTATCATTTGGACAGTCATTCCCTGCACACTGAATGATCGATCGTTTCCATGAAACCAGGACAGGTCAACATCCCAATTTCCGAAGGCGGTTTTCAGACGCATTCCCGATTCCCAATCCCGGTCCGGCTTTAGAATATGATCCGGTTTTGGCGGCAGGGGAATGGGAAAATCCGGTTCGTTAAACGGAAACCGGTTCGCTTCATGCCGGGGAAGAAAAACCAGGTCCAACTCGGCATCACCTAAGTAAAAGGTGGCGGCGGCAGACAGGGACGCTACCTTGCGATCAATCCCGGTGAGAAAAAGATAGTAATAATCGTAGGGATTGAGATTGTCGGTGGGATTATTTCCGTCCGCCAGTCCCCAGGCATAGATTTGTTTCCCCGCTTTGAATTCACCCCAGGATGGATACCAGACCAGATACGCCTCCCGATACTGGATGCGTGAACGGTCCAGCATTCCCCACCTGGATTCGACGGCCGTTCGTGAGCGGAATTCGAAATTGCTCAGGGCATAGTTCAGTTCTAATTCGGCCGTGCGGAATGGCAGGTTAATGCGCGAACCGTCGGAGGTCCGACGCATATCCGACGGATTGATCCATCCGGAGAAAAATACCTGGGCCGAAAGGAATCCCGATAACAGCAGGAGAGCAGAGATTTTTCTGAAGAATAAACGGTTCATTTTTTTCTCCTACCGGGGCAGCCGTTTCAGGTTTCGTTCGCGAAAGAGATCTGCTTTGACGCCCGTATCCACTTCCAATTTTTCAAATTTCAGGAGCGTGGAATGGTTTTTCTGCACATCCTCCACAAACATCTTTACCGGAAGAATGTATTTCCCCCTGGTGACATACTCAACCGTCTTGACCTTTTTCACAACCCCGGACAAATCATAGGATTCTTCTTTCACAACGGTATAATCTTGTTTCGAAATCCAGGTCACATGCTTGGAATAGGTGGACTCAATCTCCGGTTTGGGCGTTTCTTCCAGAACAAAGCAATCCACGCCATTCACCGGCTCTTCCCTCAGCAATTTATAGGTGTATTCATCCAGTTCCCGGTTGGTCATATCCTCATAACTCATATCGGACCCCATGAAGGAGTCGCCTTTTTTGCTGGAGGAAATTCGCCGGACTTTTTTAAAGGCTGGTAGCCAGAGACGCATTTCATCATCCGCTCCCGGATGTTCAATTTTCAGGAAGGCCACACCCTTATCGTCGGCGGGAGCCAGAAACCAGATCATCTGTTTTTCCCCGCCTTTCATGGATACGGACCGGATCGTATTGGAGCGTGTCTTGCCCTTGCTGTTGGTCAACACCATGGTCAGATTCGCCGTTAAATCGGCTGGCTCCAGGCGTTGATCCACTTTTTTGGCGATATCGTAACCGGTCTGTGCCCAGCCGATTCCTGAAAAAATTGATAGTCCGAAAAATAGTACTATTAATCGTCGCATAACTTCCTCACTGTTCTTTGCGGGCCAGACGCCCTTTCAATAATTCCGTGGCCGAAGCCAGCAGAGTCAGGGTGCCAATAGACGTTGAAATCATAGCGAACACCATGAGACCGCCGATATACCGCACCGGCAGAAAGGCGGAAACCATCAGTGCGCCGAAGCCCATATTGGATAAGGCGTTGAGCATAATCGGGTATCCCGTATCGCCCATGACGTCCCGGCTGATTTCTTCGGCGGGAACACCCTTGTCAACATAGTGTCGGTACTGGGAAACGTAATGGATGGCAAAATCCACGCCCACGCCGATGATGATGGATGACAGGAGGGCGGTAACGTGACTGAGTTCAATCCCGGCAATGCCCATAAAGCCGAAATTCAGAATCACGGCGGCGCTCAGGGGCAAAACGGATAACAGTCCCCACAATAACCGTTTGAAAAAGACCCAGGTAATCAGAAAGATCATCACAATGGACACGCTGATGCTGATAAATGCGCTTCTGAGGATTAGGTACATTTCTTCCTGAAAAATGATAATCATCCCGGTAAGCGTAGTTTTGAAATCGTCGGTTCCCAGATCATGGATGAAACCGTTGACACCGTCAATAAACGGTCCCATTTGGGACGTGGGGATATTCTGGAGCAAGGCCGTAATCAAGCCTTCACTGTAGTCATAGTCCACCAACGAACTGAAATCATCGGGGTCACCGGACATGGAATACAGGGTGAACAGATTATTCACCTTGGCCCGAGTGTCGGGAATAACTTCATAGGCCGGATCGTCATCCATCACCGTCCGGTGCATCAGTTTTATGATATCAGCAATGGATATGGTAGTGCGAACAACAGGCTTTGACTCCAGATAAGTTTGTAGAGCATCCATCTTTTTCAATACTGCCGGTGATTTCATATCACCGTCCACCTTGACCTCCATATCCATGGTGCCGGTCATTTCCTGATCCAGAAAATCGATGCTGTCCCGGATATCGGTGCCCTTGCTGAAGAAACTGGCAATATTTACTTCCACCTTTACATGCCCCAGACCACAAGCCCCCAGCAGCACTACAACCATACCAATGCTTAACACCCGCTTGGGATGGTTGACCACCTGATTGCCGATATGATCCACCAGCCCCTCAAAGATACTTTTTTCTGCTAATGATACGTGTTCCAAATCCCATTTTTTCAGATTCAGGAGGGAGGGTAAAAAAATCGTGGACAAAAGCCAGGCCCAGGATATACCAAAAGCCATGCTGATGCCGTATCCCAGGAATTGATTGATGGGAGTAAAAATCATGGAAAGAAAAGCCACGGCGGTAGTGAGGCTGGTGAGTAAAACGGGCAGCATGAGGGTATTCATGGATGACCGGATGGCATCGCGTACATCCTGCCGTTTCCGCGCCTCCCGCATGAATTTGGTAATAATATGAATCCCATCCCCATTGGCGATTGTTAGCAGGATGATCGGCATGGACGCGTTCAGTACGGCAAAATAAAATTTATTAGACCCGGTGATATGGACCACCCAACCCATGAATCCCAGCATACCGATAAGGGACAGGATAACCACTGAAAGGGCCATGCCCACGGCCGGAAAACTGCGCAGATTCAGGAGCATAATAATCACCAGAATCAGAATGGCGAACCGCATTAATCGCATAATATCCGTCTGAATTAAAATCGGTATCCTGCTGGTGAGGTAAAGCTGGCCGCCAAAGTGTACATCATACCCCTTGAGCATCTTTTTCCCCAGTTCCATGATTTGCTCGGTCATGGCCACATCATCACCGTTCACTTTGGGCTGGACCACCACATTCAGAAAATCGCCCTGACGACTCATGATCCGAACGGCCATATCCGGCGTTTTATCCAAATAGGCTTTCAGGTCCGTCAATTGCTCCGGAGTCAAATTCCGTTCGGGCTGGAGATCGCTCACATTCATAAATCCATCATCACTATCAATCCGGTTCATGGTAGCGATGCTGAAGACTTCATCCACCTCCGGGATACGTTCCACCGCCCGGACAAAATCCCAGCCTTTGGCCAGGGTCTCCGGCTTCAGGGCCGACTCTCCTTTACGCCCGAAAGCAATAAATATACGTTCGGTCGAACCGAATTCATCCAGGACTGAATTCCATACTTTTAATGACGGGTTGTCTTCCGGGATCATATTCATGAAATCGTTGTCAATCACGATATAGGGAAGCCCTAAGCCCAACAGAGCGGTGAACAGGATGCAAATAATAATCACCCGCCAGGGATGATCCAGCGCCTGCTCAATTAGCCAGGTTTTCATTTTGGTTGCCATGTTGACTCCTTCAGGTTGAAGAAATATTTTGTAGTTGCCGATGTCCCTGTTCGGTCAGCAGACCGCCAGTTAGTATTTCTTTGTAAACCGTTATCGTTTCCCGCGGCGTAATATTATTGGATAGAAAAAATTCCGGATGAAAAAGTTGATTAATGATGTTGATATGCAGAATGGAGGCAATATTCACATCGATAGATTCACGAATTAAGCCCTGATCCCGGCCCTGAATTAATAAATCATGGAAAATCTGTGTTAACTCATGGCGGAATTTTTCAATCTGTTTCCACACTTCAGGGTATCTCCGCTTGAGGTCGCCAATTACCTGAACGTTGAATTCACCGATAATCGAACGGGCCACATCCAGCATACGCACAAACTGGATAACCGGACTATCTCCGGTCTCCAGAATCAGGTGGAATTCATGCTGGATTCGTAACTGGATCTGGCGGAAGGCGGCTCCGATCAGGATGTCCTTGGCAGGAAATATTTCATAGATTGTTTTTTTACTAATGCTCAGGTTTTGCGCCAGGCGATCGACGGTAAACCCACGTATTCCGAAGGTATTTATTTCCTCTAGCGCGGTTCGGAGAATTAATTCACGTTTGTTGTTCAGGTCATCTGTCATTGGAAACGGTTTACGTTTATTTCGTTTATAAATTAAAATAATCCCGTTGCTCGGGACAAGGTTTTTTCTTTAGCATTTTTAGGTTTTCTGCTATGTTGTTCAAAAAGGTGTTCGTTTGAAACGGAGCCCAGGCGCATGCTTAAACAAGGTAAGGAATGGACCGAATATTTTGTATAATGTTAAAATAACCGGATAATAAGAAAAGTTTCGACTAAGGATTATGGAAACGTTTTTTTGATAGTAGGAAATAATGATTGCATTTCCAGCACCACTCTTCTTTTATAGTTGGAAATCGTAGAATTACTCATAATGAATATTCTATGTATGCAATCGGAAATGTAAAATTCTATTGCAATATATTGTGTTCTATTGTATTCTTTTGCTGTATAAATGAAGAATTAACACACGAGGTTAACATGTCTAAAACCGTAACTCTGAGATTGAAAGAGGACACATACCTGAAATTTCAGAAATTGGCCAAACTGGACAATCGACCGCTATCAAACTTTATTGAAACTGCAGTTCTCAGATATATTAATGAATCAGAATATATCGACAGTTTTGAAGGGCGTGAGATCGAACAAAATGATGAGTTGAATGCCAGTATCAAGCGTGGCCTGGAGGATGCCAATTCTGAGAGCGGCCGTTTTGTCTGAATTTCGAATTTTTGAAACGAATGAGTTTATCAAACAACTGGCAAAGCTGTCACCCACCGACGCATCGCGCATTCAGTCCAAATTGAAATCCTATGTCTATCCTCAATTAAAGCAAGATCCTTTCCGAGGTACAAATATCAAGAAACTTAGAGGATACAGTCCAAATATTTGGAGATATCGGATTAATAAATTCAGGTTATTTTATTCTGTGGATAACAGTAAAAAAATAGTCTTCATCCTGACAATTGATTTTAGAAAGAATGCATACCGATAAGTGGGTGAAATCGTTACCGAAAAAATCACCTACCATTTCTTTGGAGAATCCCTGCCTATCGGTTAGTAGTACTGTATTCCGGTAATCTCGCCATCCGTGACAGAGTAATTCATATCCGGCTAAAAAAATAGACATGAATCTAAGGAGGTCCAATGAACGCTTATTTATTTTTTTATCGCCCCTATCATTGCAATTGTATTGATGGCAGTAACTATTCTCATCGGTAATGCGGTTGTGCTAAATGTTAAACCTCATCCTGTAGGTCAGGCCTTGATTATCGCTGCGGTTTCCGTACTGTTGGAGAAATGGTTTGTCTCATTTCTCCATCTTCCTTCAATAATTTCCTACTCCATACCGACTTTGTCTTTCTTAATTCTGTCCTATCGGTTTTTTAAACCAACGGTTCCGAAACTATTCGTTTATTGGATGGTTGGATTTGCCGCCTATCTCGTTATCCATATTCCAGCATCTTCTATATTTAACTGGTCGGATATGTTTCCATTTTGGAAAGTACATTTATTTTAAAAACTTAGGTTATCTATCCCTGTTATATTTGCCCTCATAAAAAATTATCATTCGTTACTTTTTACACGCCGTTCCATACAAATAACATCTGCCTGAGCTACATTATGATATAACCAGACAAAGCTGCCTGGACTCAATCGATTTTAATCAGGAATTTCCGGGTGAAGAAATCGTCAACAATTCCGGTATTATATTGAATATCCTTAACCTCCAGAATGGACTCATTCCCTGATTTCAGGTTGCGCATAATCATTTTTTGAGCGAACCAGAACCGGTCTTTCCGGATGTGCAGAGGAATATCCAGAATTTTCACGGGACGATTTTTTCGATCAAAATATTTTACCTTTTTAATCAGCCATCGTTTCTGATCGATCCATACCTGACGGTGGGCATACTGGGAGGACGAAGGCAGTTGCTGATCAATGAGATGACAGGCAATCGTATCCAGGACGGCAATCCCTTCGTAGGTCAAACCGCTGCTGTCCAGATCGGTTTCTTTCAGGTCTTCATAGGTGAATTCCGTTCCCAGCAGGGACTTAGACTGGTCGCTGACCGTGATTTGTTTTGCAGCGCGTAGTTTGGGCAGAAATAACCATTGCTCACTGTGCCCGTCCGTATAATTCCAGGTAAGCAATCCGATCCCGCGTGCCACTACCGGACGGATGAATCGCAACATGGTTTTACTGCGAAACGGGCCACCTGTATAGGTCTTATGGTAGCGGGTCAATTCCCTGATCTTGGTTTTGACGCGACGGTTTTTTACCTGTTTCATGGTAAGCACCAGATTGGAAATCGTGGATTCCGGATGCGGGTTTTCCATCACGCGCCGCATAATATCAACCGGCGACGGGGATATCGTCTGTCCAGGGACAAGCGAAATGAAGAATAACAAGATAATGATCCGTTGATTCAAGCTGACCTTCTCCTGCGCAGGATTAGAAAAAGCGGCACATACAATACCGGAGTAATCAGGAAGGTAATAAAGAATGCCGATAAATACCCGGTTTCATAACGAAGTTCGATCCATCCGGCCACCTGCATGCAAAGAAAAACATACACTGCCAAAACAATACTTACGTTATTACGACAAATCTCCAATCCCTGCCGTATTATTCCGGCCAGGGACCAGATGGCGGGAGTGTCCAGTCCGCCGACCCAGCGGCTGATCTCAACGGCCAAAAGGACGGCCGAAAGGACCAGAATACCACCGGCAAGGCGACGATCGCGTTTCACGCTGTCCGTCATCGGTGCAAAAACCTCGGCTGGAATAAACTGATCAGGGCCGGCAATACCGTCAAGGCTCCCAACAGGCAGATGGCAATGGACAGGACGATTAAGGCGCCGAAAATGTTCACCGGGAGAAAATTGGAATACATTAATACCGAAAAGCCTACGATTACCGACAAGGCGTTATACACAATTCCTTTCCCGGATACCCTTAACGTGGTAAAAATGGCTTCCTCCAGATCCTGACCTTCCCGGATATGTTCACGGAGATGCCAGAGGAAATGCACCGTGTAATCGATCCCGATTCCCACCAGAATACTGGACAACATGGCGGTGCTGATGGTGAGTTCGATTCCCAGGTAACCCATGATTCCAAATTGAATCATGATCGCTGCGCCCAGCGGAATGATTGATAAAATACCACCGGTAATCGAACGGAACACCAGTGCCATGAGCAGAAATATCATCAGCGTCGAGATCGCAAGACTCACCATTTGCCCTTTCACAATCAGCCGTGACAGAACACCTAAAAGCGAAGCGGGACCGGCAACGCTGATTTCGCCACGATCATAATAATTCGCGCGAATGTAATCCTGCATATCTTCCACCAGACTGGCAATGGACATGGTCTGAATACGAGACAGACGAGCCATAATCTGAGCGTATTGAGGATTTTCCAAATCGTCGAGGAACGGATACAGATCGGATTCATCCCCGGTGATACTATAGAGAAATAAATACTGGCTGATCAGGTCGGGATCATCCGGAATAACATTATAGGCCGGATCGCCTCCATGGAATGAGCGATTCATTTGTTTCAGCACGTCCACGATGGAAAAGGTCTGGGTGACCAGACTGTTCTGACTCAGATGATCTTCAAGATCTTCCACAATCCTGAGATTTTCCGGCTGCAACATTCCACCTTCCACCAGCACCGAAATTTGAATGGCTCCTCCAAAGGCATTGGCGATGGCTTCATTATTCATTCGGATCCGGGCATTCTTTTTATAGTAATGATCAGGGTTTGCATCTACTTTCACATATTGAATGCCCCAGGCCGCCAGCAGCACCGCCGCAATCAAGCCCAAGACAGTTTGCCGGTTATATCGGATGAACAAATGTCCCCAGGAATGCAGAAACCGGTTCATCTTTTCCAGGCTGGCAGGATGTTTCAGATACCGCGGTCGGGGAGCAATGGAAAGAGCCGCCGGGATCAGGATCATACTGAACATAAACGAAGTAAAAATTCCAAACGACATTTCCCAGCCCATTTCCTGCGCCTTGGGCAGCACATGACCCAGGAGACTCAGGAAACCGATAACCGTGGTAATTCCCGCCAGGAAAATGGGGATATTTAGATTTTTTACTGTTTTGCGGATGACATCCAGGCGTTCCGCCTTAGGATTCATCCGGGTAAATTCATAATAATGAGCGATTATATGAATCCCGTAATCGTTGGCAATCGCTATCAGCATCACCGGAATCAGGATTCCGGTGAACGGCAGACTGATCCCCAGCCAGGCCATGAGTCCAAAGGTCCAGATTGACGATAGAATCACCACACCCAGGGGTAAAAAGACACCCAACCATGATCGGAAGGCCACCGATAGCAGGAGCACCATTAAGATGATACCGTAGGGCAGAAATCCTTTCAGATCATGGCGCATCTGATTGGTGACGTCCGCCCGGGTGATTGGCAATCCCGAATAATAGATTTTTTCCGGACCCTGAAATTCATTCACCAGGGTGGCGATTCGCTTTGCCAGGGCCAGTTCATCAAACTCAAACGTGGAAGTCAGCCGGCAAATAAAACTCATCATCCGGAAGTCCCTGGAAATCACTGAACCCACGACATTTTTTCGGGATGCAAGTGATGCTTTCAGGGAATCCGTCTGGTCGCTGGAATCAGGATAAAAGGTAAGCACCGGCTCAATAGAAAAACCGTCCTCACCGGCAGTGATGGCGGTAACGTTATACAGCGAGGTCACCGTTTCCACCACATCCAGATTTTCCAGGGAATCCTGAAGCGCTTCATATTTCTCCAGAACCGGACGGGTCAGCAGACTGTCTGATTCCACCGCAATGACCACAATCGCCGAACCGCCAAACAGTTGATCCATTTTTTCCATCGTTTTCACGATAGGATGATCCTGCGGGGCCAATGAATTCAAACTGGGGTCAAGAACCAGGGACGGGATTTTCCACAGGAAAACAAGGGTAATAAACAAAGTCCCCGCCAGTAAAGACCGTGGGTAACGAGATACAAACTGAATCAGTTGTCGGGAAAATTGGCGTAGAGTCATGGGAAATATTCCGGCAAATTTAACCTTCACCCCGAGTGGAATCATACTTAGAAATCGGGGAATTTCGATTAAATTTAGTCATGCTTCCTGACCTGCGAAAACTGCTGGAACCCCGTCCGCGAAAATACCGGAATCTGGCCCGACATTTGACCCGCTATCTGAATATTCCGGATGATTCGGAACTTTTGCAATCCGAAACCGATCTTTTTGATGATCTTTCCTCCAGTCGCGGATCGTCCCGTTTTCTGGGTGTTTTCAGTACCCGTGGGATTACGTTCGGTCTGAAACAATTCGGTATTCTGGACCATCTTCAACATGCGGGTCTGCCCAACGGACAGGTGCGTCTTGATACCCGTGACCCGTATCGTCATCGGATTCAAATTATTCATGAAATGGGCTCCCGCGAAATACTGAGCGCCGAACTGGTGATGCGCCGGGGCCAGTTATCGCTCCCACTCCTCGCCCCCCTGCATCAGCCTGCTCACGACTTCCTGATTGTGGAATGGTTCCTGCTTCAGCATCCCTTAAAGCGATTTACGAAAAAACGTCCCCAACTTCCAGGGCAGGATTATCCCGGTTTGGGAATCAGCCGCCTGATCTTTGAGTTGTTATACTGGACCGGACGTCGATTGCAGGTATCCGGTGTGGTTTTAATTCCCAATTACTTACATACCGGTCTGTTTTACGGGCGCCAATGTTTATTTCTTGATCCTGAAAAACAAGGACAGCTCTACGCCCTGGCCGGTCTCCTGAGTCGGGACGTCAAATTGGATCAATTGAGCTGGGCCTGCGCCGAAGGCCATCTGATCCGCAGGAAATCCGATGAATCCCTTCCCTGGAAACCGGCCCCCATGGTCCTGCCCGTTTCTCAGGCATTAAAAGATTATTTTCACGCTCCGGAGTATATTGTGCAGATGTCCCGGGCCAAAAAAGAGTATCGGGTTCAGGTTCGTCCGGGTTATAAAAAAAGCTATACTGCCGATTGGACGGCCCAATGACCCTGCCCGCGCTCCTACCTCCAATCGTCCTCGTGGCCAACGGCCCCTGTCCCGTACACCCGGTTCCGCGAGGATCGCACAGGCAAAAACCCGAATTGCAGTGGATGGGGGTGAGCGCCATTTGCACGAACTGGGCCTTTCTGTCGACCTCATTCTGGGAGATCTGGATTCGGCCACGATGCCATCCGTTGCGCCCTATGTTCAGCTTGAGGATCAATCCCGGACCGATCTGGATAAAGCTTTGGACTGGTGCATCAAACAGGAAATCACGAGTCTGGACATTGTTGCCGCGTTCGGTGATCGGGACGATCATTCGCTGGCGAATTATCACTTACTTACGGAATACGGCAATCGGTGCAAGCTAACCGCCTATTCGGACTTTGCACAAATACAGCCTCTTTTCGGCAACGCCTCCTTTCCTTCGTTTCCCGGACAGATCGTATCCATATTCTGTCCCTCCGGCCAACCCCGAATTACAACCGAAGGACTGCAATATAATTTGAACAAAGAATTCCTTGAACATATCACTCAGGGTGTGAGCAATCGAGCAACAAGTACGGCGTTTAAAATTACGGTGGAAAACGGTCCGATCCTGGTTTTCCAGTTCTTTTAGTCATGGCACGGCTCACGTCCCCGGACTGGATCGTACTGATTCTCTATATCGTTATTCTGTATGGCAGCGCCTTTTATCATTCCCATGCCGACCGGAAAAATCTGGACAGTTTTATCCTGGCGGGGCGCAAATTGGGACTTCCCGGTTTTATCGCAACACTGGTGGCCACCTGGTATGGCGGTATTTTGGGTGTTGGTGAGAATACATTTCGATACGGAATTCAGACCTGGTTTATCTTCGGTCTGCCCTACTATGGTTTTGCCCTGTGTTTTGCCTGGTGGATTGCCCCCCGAATTCGTCAATTTGAATTTCGCTCCATCCCGGACCATTTCGATAAAACTTCCGGTCCGGCGGCACGTGTTTTTTCCGGTATTTTCGTATTCCTGCTGGCTTCACCGGCGCCCTATATCCTGAGCATCGGAATTCTGTTACATTTTCTGTTCCCCATTTCCCTGTTTCCTGCTTTATGGGTAGCCGGTTTCGTTTCCGTGCTCTATATCTGGTTCGGCGGGTTTGGCGCCGTTGTGCGTACTGATATGGTTCAGTTTATCCTCATGTTTACCGGATTTATTCTGGTCGTGATCTTTGCCTGGTTCCAGGCCGGCAGTCCCATCCATATCTGGGCTCAGTTACCGGCTATGCATCGCTCCCCCTTTGGCGGCAACACCTTTTCCTATATTCTGGTATGGTTTTTTATTGCCCTCTGGACCTTCGTTGATCCCGGATTTTATCAGCGCTGCGCCGCCGTACGCGACCCCCGGATTGCCCGGCAGGGGATCGTCTTATCGGTCCTGTTCTGGTTCATTTTTGACAGCCTGACACTCCTGTCCGGACTCTATGCCCGTGTCCTGCTCACTACCAATCAGCCCCTCTTTGTTTTTCCATTGCTTGGCCAGGCCGTCCTTCCGCCGGTTTTTCTGGGACTTTTTCTGGTCAGCCTTCTGGCAATCCTCATGTCCACCATCGATTCCCTGGGATTGATCTCCGCCATAACCATCGGCCAAGACTTATGGGGATTGCCCGATTCCGATTCCCGATCGGTTCGGCGAATACAAATCGGGCTGATCATTTCGATCATTGTCGCCGTCCTGCTGGCCTGGGCCATCCCGTCGGTAGTAAACCTGTGGTATGTATTGGGTTCCCTGGTTATTCCCGGGTTGTTGCTGCCCTTCCTGCTTTCATTTACCTCCTGGTCTCTGACCTCCCGCCAGGTTCAGATACTCCTGGTTGTCCCTACACTTACATCTCTGACGTGGTGGCTGGGGAAAATTCAATTTCCGGGGTTTTTCCGGATTGAACCTTTTTATCCGGGACTGGCCGTTTCCCTGGGCCTGACTGCTCTCTATTTTGGAATCAGGACATTCTCTTCCAAATTGTCGTAAATTATTCCCGGAGACACAATGATTTCACCACCACAACATATGGAAATTGAGCGTCGGTTTCTGGTAAAAGACGACGCCTTCCTCTCTTCGCATAAGGGCGTGGAAATTATTCAGGGCTACTTAAGCGTGGATGTGGATAAAATGGTCCGCGTCCGGAAAACACCTTCCCAGGCCACCCTTACGGTGAAATCGCGAACGTCCTCCATTCGCCGGAGGCTGGAATTCGAATATCCAATTCCCATTTCTGACGCCGACCAATTACTGGCCCTGCCCGGAGTCCAATATCAGATAAAAAAATTGCGCTATGAATTGGACCATCAGGGATACTGCTGGGAAGTGGATCGATTCCTGGAACTCAATGCCGGGTTAATCATCGCTGAAATTGAGCTTTCCGAAGAATCCGATGTTTTTCCTTCCCCGCCCTGGCTGGCAGCAGAAATCACCGGCGACCCCCGATATTTGAATGTGAATCTGGCGCAACATCCTTTTAAACTCTGGAATCAATGAGGTAATCCATGGCTGTATTATTCAAAAAAACAAAAAAACTGGAAATGAAGATGGATGAATTCCTGGACATGGTGAGCCAATCCGGAATTGCTTTCTGCGATGGCATCTGCGCCTATATCGCCCATAATGAGGAACAATTCAAAGATCATTTTTCCAATATCCGCCGTCTTGAGGGTCGCGCCGACGTCCTGCGGAAAGAAATTGAGCAGCAACTGTACAGCGAAACACTGATCCCTGAATCCCGGGGAGATGTGCTGGCGCTTCTGGAAAACACCGATAATGTTATCGACCGGGCCAAGGAAATTCTCACCGATATTTCCGTGGAACGACCTAATCTGGATTCCGATTTTCATGAGGAATTCGAACAGGTATCAAAATTTGCCGCCAACGCGCTGGAAGAAATGGTTGGTGCGATACGCATATTCATGCGGAATCCAATCGGTGTCCGTGATTTTCTCCATAAAGTGTATTACTATGAAAAAGAAGCCGATAAAATTGCCGATCGTCTGAAACGAAAAATTTTCGACACCTCAATGGACTTAAGTCAAAAACTTCATCTGCGGGATTTTGCGCACCATATCGATTCGGTTGCCGATCTGGCAGAAGATGTAGCCGATCGACTGGCGATTTATACAATTAAGCGGTCGGTCTAAATGCTGTTTCTGTTTTTCCTGTCCAGCGGCTTGTTTTTGGGCTGGTCCCTCGGCGCCAACGACGCCGCAAATATATTTGGGACTGCTATCGGAACCCGTATGGTCAAATTCCGCACGGCGGCGATTATCGCCAGTATTTTCGTAATTCTGGGAGCGTTCATTTCCGGCGCTGGCGCTACGGAAACACTGGGAAAACTGGGTTCCGTGAATATGGTGGCCGGGGCTTTCATGGTGGCTCTGTCCGCAGCGTTTACCGTTTTCTGGATGAATCAATATGGATTACCTGTCTCCACTTCCCAAGCGATTGTCGGCGCCATTGTAGGCTGGAATTTTTTCTCCGGAACGGTGACCGACCCGGCAACTCTGGGCCGAATCGCCTCTACCTGGATCACCAGCCCCCTGCTCGCGGCTTTTTTCGCCTATGTCATGTTTATTCTCATGAGAAAACTGAGCAAACGTGTTTCTATCCACATTTTTCGGGTGGATGCCTATACGCGAATCGGGTTGATTGTTATCGGCGCCTTTGGCGCCTATTCCCTGGGAGCTAATAATATTGCCAATGTAATGGGCGTCTTTGTGTCGGTGGCTCCCTTCCGGGACTGGTCGATCATGGGATATACGGTTACGTCCACGCAACAATTGTTTTTATTGGGCGGTCTGGCTATTGCCGTGGGAATCGGGACCTATTCGAAAAAAGTGATGCTCACGGTGGGCAAAGGCGTGGTGAAAATGACACCCCAATCAGCCCTGGTAGCCGTCATGTCCCAATCACTGGTACTCTTCCTGTTTGCATCCAAAGGATTAAAGGAATTTCTGGTCAGCCACGGATTGCCTTCCTTCCCCTTAGTCCCGGTATCCAGTTCTCAGGTCGTTGTTGGAGCTGTCCTGGGAATCGGATTGGTCCACGGAGGGCGGCAAATTCAATACAAAGCCATCGGTCGTATTGTCATGGGCTGGCTCTCCACGCCGGTGATTGCGGCCCTGATTTCTTTTATTGCCTTGTTTTTTCTCCAGAATGTCTTTAATCAGGATGTGTACGAACCGGGGAGATATACCCTGTCACCAGCGGTTTATACCCAACTATCGGCCGAATCCATTCCTCTGGACTCTACGCACTTTGAGAAAGAATATCCGAATGAAGTGGCGTTAAATCGCGCCCTGAAACGCTATACAAATCTCAATTCTCAGGAACGGCAGCGGGTGCTGGAATTGAGTCGGGGATCAGTGCTGATGGAAAAAGATGTTGGGCAGCAGTCACCCTAATCTACTTCCTGACGCGTCGGGAGGGACTTCATGCAGTGAAGGGGGTTACACGATTAACGGGCGTGAGCGTAAACTTTAACTTCTGACTCCAATTTTTTGCCGAGTTTATCCGTTTGCACTTCCAAGTCATAATGCGCCTGTAAATTTATCCAAAATTGGGGCGACATTCCGAAATATCGTCCGAGTCGGAGCGCGGTATCGGCAGTAATAGAACGTTTACGGTGGACAATTTCGTTAATTCTGCGAGCCGGCACGTTGATGTCTTTTGCCAATTTGTATTGTGTAATTCCCATTTCATTAAGGAATTCTTCTTGTAGAATTTCTCCCGGGTGGATCGGCAGTATTTTATCTGTAGTCATATTCAGTTTTCTCCTTAGTGGTAGTCTACGATTTCTACCTCAAAGGCGTTTCCGGATCTCCAACGGAAACAAATCCTCCATTGTTTGTTGATACGAATGCTGTACTGTCCTTTACGATTGTCTTTTAATGTTTTTAATCGATTGGATGGCGGCACTTTCAGCACGTTTAGATCCGGTGCTGCATCTAACATCCATAGTTTTTTCATGGCGATTCTCTGTAAGTCCTGTGGTATTTTTTTCGACTTTTGCCGATAAAATAGTTTTTCTGTTTCTTTGCATTTAAAGGACCTAATCATATTGAATGATAACGCTTTGCGTTAATAA
>JAADFQ010000234.1 GCA_013152835.1 FCB group bacterium | reverse complement strand
TGAGCGGGAGTCCGATGGACGTGTTAAAATTTCCCTCGGTGGCATGAACGAGTCCCTGGTCTGCCAAATAATGTTTTAATAATTCCTTGGTAGTTGTTTTCCCATTGGATCCGGTAATACCGATGACGGGAATGGAAAACGACCGCCTCCATTGTAATGCCAATTCACCCATAACTTGTACGACCGAATCAACGATACATTGCTGAACTGGAGAGTCTGTATTTACTCGATGGGTGCCCAAAACGGCAACAGCACCGGCCCGGGCGGCGGAGTCAATGAACTGATGGCCGTCTACTTTTTCTCCCGGGAGCGCCAAAAAGAGGTCGCCGGGAAGGATTTCGCGATTATCGGTGGAAATCCCGGTAGGTGGCGTATTCAAATGAATCGAAAGCTTCGATTCAAATAGATCTGCAAAAGCTCTGGCGTCCGGTAAATTAATTCGCATGACAATATTTCCTGATGATGTCCAGATCGGAATAGGGAATTTTCTTTCCCCCCACATCCTGATATGCCTCTCGGCCTTTACCTAGAATCACGACGACGTCCGGGGAAGAGAGTCCGGAAAGAGCTTCGCGCACGGCTTCGCTGCGATCCTGGTATACTCGGTAATGGTCAGAATGAAATCCGGCGATGACGTCGGCATTTATTTGTGTTAAAGATTCTGTCCGGGGATTATCCGGCGTCAGAAAACAGTAATCTCCGTACGTTTCCGCAATTGCCGCCATTTTCGGTCGCTTGCTTCGGTCCCGATCACCGCCGGCACCGAAAATAATCGTCATTTTGGCCCGGGCCGGGATCATTTCCCGGATGGTACTCAACACTTTTTCATAGGCGTCCGGAGTGTGGGCATAATCGATGATAACGGTTCCTCCGCTATTCGTCTGACAGGTTTCCATGCGACCCTCAACTACGGATACTTCCTTAATGCCGTTTTCAATGGCCGACGGTTCCAGGCCCAGTGCATACCCGGTGCCAACGGCGGAAAGAATATTTTCCACATTGAACGATCCGATCAGTGAGCTTTCAACCGTGTATAAATATTCGCCGGCCTGAATGGTGCCGTGAATCCCGGTGACCGACATGGTGTAATCGGAAAACCGTATTTCCGCCTCCGGTAGGGCCCCGGTGGTTAACACCGGCGCGGAACATTCCGAAACCAATTTTTGGCCATGCGAGTCGTCGATATTGATCACGGCCGTGCCTTGAATCGGTAAGGTTTTAAACAAACGGGCTTTCGTCAGGAAATACTCTTCCATGGTTCCATGATAATCCAGATGTTCCGGGCTAAGATTGGTAAACGTGGCTACATTATAGTCCACGTCCGCAACCCGGAATTGAGACAAAGCATGTGAGGATACTTCCATGACGATATGGGTATATCCATCTTTCAGGAGAGTAGAAAGCGTGGATTGAAGCGATACTGCGTCCGGAGTGGTCAATGATTTATTTCGGGAATACCCTTCCGCCAGGATACCCAGCGTCCCCAGTTGAGCCGTGCGTTTCCCGGAATTCCTGAGCATGGCCGAGATCAATGTTGCGGTCGTGGTTTTCCCGTTGGTTCCCGTGATCCCGATAATGGTCAATTGTTTGGATGGCGAATCATAAAACTGGTCGGCCAGGTAGGAAGCGGCCCGGCGATCATTTCCGACATGAATCACCGGTGTGGAATTGAGGATCAGGGTTCGGTCCCCGGTTAGGATGGCCGATGCTCCCCGGGACAATGCGTCGTCGATAAATTGATTTCCGTCGCTGGAAAATCCTTTGATGGCCACGAATAAAAATCCGGGTTGGACTTGCCGTGAATCAGTGGCCACTCCCGATATCCACAAGTCCGGAGGTATATTTTCCTGTTTGTCCAGTCCCTGGATCAGGTTTTTTAACGGTTTTTTCAATTGAGCCCCAACTGACATAACGTTTGCAACGGTACCTGCTTTCCCGGCTTTGGCGATTGCCAGGTCACAACACCGGACCCATTGAGTTTACAGGTCAATCCGGAAGTTTGCAGCGTGATCATGGCTTTTTTCAAACTCATTCCCCGAACATCCGGAACAATCGTAACATCGTCATTAAAGGTAACTGATGAGAGAAGGACAGAGCGGGATTGTGGTGTCGTGGCAACCGCTGAAGCGGCAGCCCATTGTATCTGATCCGGATCTTCTCGTGGTTCGGCTTCCCTGGATGGCGGGAGGATCGAGTCGTCCATACTGATAATCCGTTCCATGATCCGCCGGAAGGCGACGGCTGCCGATACGCCGCCCCAGTGCATGCCGTAACGCGGTTCATCAATGGCTATTATGGTCAGTAACTGGGGATTATCAGCCGGCAGGAATCCGGCGAAATCGGAAACAAACTTGGATTGGGAATACCCTCCTTCGACATATTTTTGGGCCGTTCCCGTTTTCCCGGCTACCGACCAACCGTCAATGGAGGCCTCCATCCCCGTCCCGGTTTCCACGACCCGGCGCAGGATAGCCCGCACATTGCGCATGACATCTTCGGAAGCAATTTTGCGAATCACCGTAACCCCGTTTTCCTGAATTACCTCACCGTCCGGTGTCTTTATTTCCCGAATTAAAACGGGTCGCAGCAAATATCCTCCGTTGGCTATGGCCGCGTAAGCCATCCCTAATTGGAGCAGGGTAACCGCCACTTCCTGACCAATGGAAACTTCGGCGAGGGATACTTTGCTCCAATCCCGCACTTTTCTGAGTACGCCTTTTCCTTCACCGGGTAAATCGATCTGGGTCTGAGCGCCGAAGCCCAAATCCCGGGCATAGCGATAAAGCCGTTGCGGCCCCAGGGTTTCCGCAATTTTTATCGTTCCCACGTTGCTGGAATTCTCGATGATCTGTGGAACGGTGAGGAGACCATACTCTTCATGATCGGTAATACGAATATTATCAACCTTGTATGCGCCGTATTCGCAATTAAACTCAGTATTTAGTTGAACCGTTTGTTGGTCCAGAGCGGCGATAAGGGTTACGATTTTAAAAGTTGATCCGGGCTCAAACTGATCGGTAACCGGTCTGAGTTTCTGGTTTTCAATTCCAAAGCTGAAAGCCTGATTGGGATCGTAATCGGGAACCGAGGCCATGGCCAGGATAAATCCGGTTTGCGGGTTAAGAATCAGCCCCATACCCGATTTGGCTCCGGTTTCATTCACTCTGCGATCCAATTCTTCCTGTAGAATGGACTGATAATCCACATCAATCGTGAGCGTAATATTTGCACCGGGTTGGGCCGGTTTCATGGGCGTATCAGCCGTGGTCCGTAATTCGCCCCAACCGTTCCGTTCCAGAACTTCCCAGCCGGATTTGCCCTCCAGCAGGGTATTAAGTCGCTGTTCCAGACCGGTAACACCGTGGTTGTCAATATCGGTAAATCCCAAAATCTGGGAAGCTACATGACTGTGGGGATAGACCCGCTGGGTGGTTTTCTCTAAAATTATGCCGTAGGGTTTATCTTGGGCTAACTGGCGATAAGCGGTTGGCGACAGATTTCGGTCCAGATAAACGAATCTTTTTCGCAAAGATAATTTTTTGGATATTTCGGACCGGTTTTTGTTCAGTATTTTCGCAATCTTTCCGGCAACCAGATCAGGTTTGGCAATTTGAGTGGGATCGGCCGCAAGAGCGTATTGAGAAACACTTCCCGTAAGCGGGATTCCTTTCCTGTCGAAGATCGTTCCGCGATCAGCCCGGATAATCTGACGTTTCTGACTTTGGCGGAGCCCTAAAGCGCGGTATTCTGCTCCATGGGCTATTTGAATCGAAAATAAACGAACGATTAATCCGGTCCAGGCAATCAGAACGCCCAGGGAAATCCATCGAATGCGTCCCCGATATTGTGAATAGATTTTATTCATCGCCCGTCTGATCGATATAGATGATGATGGATTCCGGACGTACGGTAACCATGCCTAATTCCTGACGTGCTTTCATGGCAATGATGTCGGGACGGGACAGGTAATCTACTCTTGCTTCAAGTGTGGAAACTTCCGTTTCCAATTCTTTCAATGTTGTCTGCTGAATACCCAGAGCAACCAGGGATTCATCGATGGCCGTATAAATCATGAGATAGGCAATCAGGGCTGCAATCAGACCCACCGAGGAAAGATAAAAGAGTAACGTTCGGAAGATTTCTTTTCGCTGGTTCTTTTTTTTTCGCGGTGTGCGACGAGCCATTATGCCGTAACCTCCGCGGCCCGTAATTTGGCGCTTCGTGCACGGGGATTACCCTGGATTTCATCTTGAGAAGCAACTTGGGGCTTTCGGGTTAAAACATTCACCAGTCCCTGCTGCCGATACTCGCGGAAGGTATGCTTAACCCGGCGGTCCTCCAGGGAATGATATGAAATGATCACGACCCGGCCGGTCGGTTTTACAAAGGAGATACAATCGATAAGGAAACGGTCCAGGTGCTCCAGTTCCTGATTCACAACAATTCGGAGAGCCTGAAAGACTCGGGCGAAGGATTTCTGCCGAAAAGCTGGAGGGGTGCTTTTCCGTATGGCTTCCTTCAAATCCTGAACCGTTTCCATCGAAGGTGCGCGTTTAATTTGTCGGGCGATTTTTCCTGAATGTCGTTCTTCTCCAAAAGTGAACAACCAGTTCCGCAAGGTATGTTCATCGGTAGTACGCAATATGTCAGCCGCAGATTGCCCGCGGGAGGTATCAAACCGCATATCCAATCGCCCTTCTTCCTGAAATGAGAATCCCCGGTTTCGCTGATCCAACTGGTAGGAAGAAAGTCCCAAATCCAGGAGAACGCCGTCTATGGACGAAAGGTTACGCTGACGGAGTTCTTCCGGAATGGAGTCGTAGGAATTGTGAACCAGGGTAACACCGTCGAACGCCTGAAGATTGGCATGACAACACCGGAGTGTTTCCGCATCCCGATCAAAGCCAATCAGCTGTCCGGACGATCCCAAACGCGAACAGATGTTTTTCGCGTGACCTCCCAGACCGACGGTTCCATCGATTATTACCTGTCCCGGTTGCGGTTGCAAATATTCCAGCACCTCGGATACCATGACCGGAATATGTTCCGGGATCATCAGATAATAATCGAATTGGCAAGATTATCATATTCCTGTGAATCCAATTCCGGAGTATCCTGAACGACCCGATCCAGCCGTTGGGGATTCCAGATTTCAATTTTGTTTACGACACCAATAATAACGACGTCCTTTTCGAGCCCGGCATAATCGATGAGATCATTGGTGAGTTGAATACGTCCCTGTTTATCAAAGACCACCGGAGTAGCCCAGCGTGTCAGCGAGCGGACGAAGGAACGGTTGGTGGGTGAGAGAGCCGATAATTCCCGCAGTCGGTTTTCAATGATCCGCCATTCAATAAGGGGATATATCCAGATGTTGGGATCCTGACCACGGGTGATGATAAATGTGTTGTTATTTTCCGGGGATAGAACTTTCCGGAAAAGGGCCGGAATGTTGACGCGGCCCTTGGCATCAATTGTATAGCGGTATTGTCCTGTAAATGTGTCTTTATTCATGTGCTTCAAGAAAGTATAGGGAATATTACCCACAACTCCCCACAATGTTATTATATCAACCCACCCAAAATCAAGATAAATTTTAAAAAAAACTTAGGAGAGGTTAAATACTGTTCCGGAAGAACACGGTCCCTTTCCCGATAATGGTCTGTTAAACTCTAAAAAAGCTTGTGAGGGAACTATTAAAGAGTCGTAGGCCAGACCGTTGACGCGGTTGCCTTCTGTTCCAAGGCGGAGCCATGGAACAAGGGAAGAAAGTTCAGCGGATAACTATGCGGAGAATCGAGGAGAGTGGGAGGTGGTTACTGGAACGGTGTGTAATATTTATATTGGATAAGCGGCGGGGCGCCGGTAATCAATATCCGAACGGGATAATCCTGGGAGATGAAATTTTTCAATGGATTTCCGTTCAGGAAAACAGCAACGCCCCGGGAATGATTCAACAATAAGGCAACCTGCGACGAAAAAAGAAATGATTTTGTATCCCCGCCAGGCATGGTGATGGATTGAGGTTCGGAGGAGTCTACGTTTACTTTATACGAGACAATATTCTTTCCCGAGATGCGCAAGGAAAACGGTGGCGTGGCATCGTGAGTAAGTTCCATGGAATTAAAAACGACATAATCCGTTAACAACTCATTCTCAGTAATCAAATGATCGGTAATAATTCGTTGACCCTGAACGGTTGTGGCCGTCCCGTCGCTGTTCAGGGTGATTCGGCGGATGATTAACAGTGCGAACACCCAAAAGACAATCATGATTCCCGCTTTTATGAGATTGGATCGTTTCATCATGGGTGATTTGGGTTTAAATGCTGCCGAGAGATCGCCACCCGGTGACTCATCTCCGGTCGGGGTCGGAACGGTTTGTGACGATGCCGGGTCTCTGTTAATGAAATGTTCCAGATCGCTCAGACCCTGAACGGGATCGCCTCCGATTTCCGTTACATAGGCACGGAAGAAGAGTCGGACATAGGTGTGGGGAAGAATATCAAATTGACCATTTTCGAAGGCCTCCAGAAACCGAATATTAATTTTCGTTCGGTTTTGAATCTCTTCCAGTTGAATATTTGAATTTTCCCGGAGTTTTTTGAGTTCTTTGTAAAATGCTGCCATAATCAGTGAATGTTAGACTGGAAATTACCGTGGGTGGTCATGGTACACAATTGAAAGAATCACCGAATTCAGGAATCCTTTCTCTTTTTTGGGATTATCGACCTCATAATAATCGGCGTTGATTCGTCATCTGCAGATCCGGTCAGAAACTGTTGAATCGTCTCAATGGGAATGGCAAAGGTAACTCCATAATTTATATCCTGGTGGGTTCCGATATAGGGCTGACCCGTGTAGGAGGTATAGGGAACATCTCCGGTTGTATTCGAACCGGGGTCAGGTTTCAGGAACACCATTGAACGTGCCGACACAGATTTGGCGATGCCGATCCATTCCAGGTGAGGCAATCCGTCTCTGACCGCCATCACCAGTCCACCGCTGAAACCGGGATTGAACAGCGCGTCCATTAACAGATAAGGAGAATCCGGGTCCGGAGCACTTACCATTCCGTCCGTGACCATCAGATTCCCCATGGGAAATCCGAGAATAAATACTCGGCTTCCCCATTGCAATGCGCTTGAATTTCCGTTGGGAATGTTGATCGGAGGTTCCGGGAAATCAACGGATTCCCGGTAGGCCTCCAGCAGCATCAGGTCTTTTTCAAGATCCACTTTAGTCGGGTTCAGAACCGCAATACCCTTCAAATTGCTGGTGTAATACTTTTCCTTTATCCTGAGGGCAATCGCTTCAATAGGGAACGATCCCTCCTTATCATCAGCCGATAGGTAAGAAAATACGGTATCCGGATAATTACCGATATGAGCACAGGTTAAAACAGTAATCCGGTCTTTTGTGGATTTCAACAGGATCCCCGTACCCGAGGAAGTCTGGTTTTCATATGTATCGGTTGGCATATTCAGAATATGCTCCAGAGCCGATGACTGGTCTCGTGTGATCCGGGATTCCAACGGGACAGTGTAAATTGCATAGGTTCCGATATAGTTGATCCTGATAATACTTTTTGAAGTCGCTTCCAGCAGGGGGCCGATTCCCTCGGTAACGACCTCCGTGTCATACCGGGAATCGGAAGTGGGTTGGGGCCGAGTGCGCCCCGGTTGGCAACCGGTGATTATAAATAGACCAATGCCTAATATCAGTCCCTGGGATCTGACGCTGGGCCGGAGTATGCGGAAAATGAAAGATTGCATCAAGGTAACCGGAATTTTCCCCCTGGGAAAACTAGGATTTATCCTTCGGTGCGGGAGAATCGGACATTCGTATTTCCAGGGGACGTACCGTATCCAGGTGGATATCCCGTTGTGGGAAAGCAATCTCAATACCGGCTTCCCTGAATCGTTTCTCAATGGCATACCGGATATCGCTTTCCACGATCAGCGGTTTAATGGATTCCGTGAGCTCCACCCAGAAATACACCGTGAAAATCAAGGCGTTATCGCCAAAGTCACGAAACAGAACCAGCGGCTTTGGTTTGGATTTAATCTGGGCATGTGACCGAACCGCGTCCAGAATAAGATCCCGTGTTTCTTCGGTGGGTGATCCATACGCTACCCCAACCGTCACTTCGCGGCGGAGGTCCGTATCCATCAGGGACCAATTGATTACCGTGTTCTCCAGGAGTTTACTGTTGGGAATTACCATCCGCACATTATCAAAAGTGCGAATTCTCGTCGAACGTCCGCCGATGAATTCCACAATTCCCTGACGACCTTCTATTTCCACTACATCATCGATCTTCAGTGGTCGTTCGGTCATAAGAACAATGCCGCTCAGGAAATTATTAACCAGATTCTGACTGCCAAGACCCACGCCGATTGCTACTGCACCGCCGATCAGAGTAAAAGCCGTTAACGGAACACCGACAATTGTCAAAACAAACAATACAACCAATATTACCAGTAAATACCGGAAGACCAGTTCCAGAGATTTTTTTGTGGCCGTTTCCAGATTCAGGTGTTTTAAAAATATGCTCTGGAATTCATTGGATAAGTATCGGGAAAATTTCAATCCGGGGTATAAGAGAATCAATCCCAGGAGAATATTTCCCAATTCGACGGAGCTGTCCTTTACACTGAACAAAGTGAGATTCCAGATATTCCCCAGGATAGTCAAGGGAATCCCGATTATCGATAGCGTGAAAATGGTTATGATGACAATGAACAGAAAACTGGCAAAATTCACCAACCAGGACCGGATTTCCCGATCTTTGACGAAAGCAAAGAATCGCGGAAGTCGGGATTCTCTGAATAATCGCCGGATCAGGCGGGAAAGTATGGCAAAAAACAGTAATCCCAGGAGTAAACGGCCCAGTGTAATCGTAAAGGAGTCCCCGGAGAGAAGGGGAAATTGCCAAACGGGAATCAACCAATCTTGAATTTGTTTCCAAACTGGCAGGGTTGCAGAACTCGGTATCGGTGCGGGTTGCATCAGGGAAAAATTAGAGGTGCATTTCCGAATATAAAAGAAAATGTTCCCGGGAGGGTAACGGGAACATTTTCAGTCAGGGAGTCGCGTTTAGCTCAATATACTTCGATATCTCCACTGGTTGTGCGTACCCTTAATTCGGGTCCTCCCTGATTTATTACGGCTTTGAGTACGTGTTTTTTAGATTCCACAATTTGGAGCTGAAGATTAATGTCAATATCCCCGGAGGTTGATTTGGCATCCAGATTTGCACCCGCATCGTTCGCCAGATCAATATCAACATCTCCGGAAGAAGATTGCAATGACCAGTCACCGGTAGGATATCCGGAAACCGAGATATCCCCACTGCCGGTATGTGCCCGGGCGATACCAATTAAATGGCTGAATCGAAGATCACCTGAACCGGTGGATGCGTCAACTTTTCCGTCGTTGGCGAAATCCAATTCGATGGAACCACTTCCCGTGCTCAAAATGTACTCACCGCCGCATTCAGTAAAGGATAAATCTCCGCTGCCGGTCGAAATCAGAAGTTTACCCATTGTTGAAGATCCGGTTACATCACCGCTGCCTGTTGATATGTTCCCGCCTTCCTTCAAGTCCTCAATCCGGATATCACCGGAACCGGTAGATAAATCTACTTTTGGTTGAAGTCGGGAAACCTGTATATCACCGGATCCGGTTGCGGCTTCCAGATCCGTTCCGGTGGGAACGACCAGGTCATAATTAATGTGAATGTATTTTGCCAGATCCCGATCAACGGGCTGAACGGTGATCCGATTATCACGGACAATGATTGGAGGGTTTTCCTGTAACTTGGCGATATCATCTTTTAAAGAAGCAGGAATGGAACGCATCGGGTGTTTGAGTAACGTTCCTTTGATTTCAAGCATATCTCCTGAACCGCCGTTGATGCTAATATCGCCGGATCGGTTTGAGATTTTCAGGATCGGTCTTCCGTTGGTGTTGACGGTCTGGGTAAAGGATCCGATCGATTGCGAATGCGCTATTGAAAGCGCCGAAAGAATTAGCAAGTTGCGCGCGATTTGGCTGTTCATAAACATTTCTTTTCTCCGTGGTCAGTTTGAACTTTGACTGCAAAGTGTTGAAAAAGTTGTCCGCCAGTTATATCGGGAACTCACAGGCGACAATAGAGAGGGGAGATGCATGAAATGGAAAATAAGACCCCATTGTCTTATTTATATTGCAAATTGACCAAACCACTTGCTAATATTCAGCGTATGAATAGATCAATACTCATCGCTTTCGTTCTTGCGGTACAGGTAATTCCGGTTAATGGTTGGACCAATAACAGTAAATGTATCCGTGACTGTTGCGGGCCTTCCGAATGCCGGGATACCACGGTTCCGGCAGATTGTCGCGGTATCGATCAGCATTGTTTTTCGAACTCTCCCTTGATCCCATCAACTATTAATGAAGTATCACTGAAAAGTATTCCGTTCATTGATCAGGCAATTATTCCGGAATCAGGTTCAAGTTTAACAACTCCGTATCCAAAGTCTAATACTGGTGGCGAATTTTCCAAGAATTTGCCGATTGCATACCAGCCCCCGCTTCTGATTTAAATCACCCTCTTTTGAAAGACCGATCGTCTTTCAAAAAACACAACCTCACAGTTCGGGAATTTTCCCGAATGGTTTCATGAAACGAATTAAAAAGAGGGTGAACAATGATTACTCTTGCAAATTTTATACTGGCTTTTGCTTTTGTACTAGCAGGTTTTGCCAGTAGCGCCGGAATTATTTCCGGTGCACGGAATCACAATAAGTTATTGGATAGCGCTAAGCGCAGTGTACTCGTTTTATTCATATTAGTGAGTATCCTGGTGCTGATTCTTGAAATGGCGTTTATCAACCGTGATTTTTCCCTGTCCTACGTAGCGGCTTATTCAAGCCGAAGTTTACCATTATTTTACACGATTTCCGCTTTATGGGCGGGACAGTCCGGATCGCTTCTTTTCTGGTCATGGTTACTGAGTGTTTTTGCTGCAGTGACGGTTTGGCAGAATCGACGCCAAAACCATGATTTAATCGGATACGTTATCGGAATTATATCTCTGGTAAGTTTTTTCTTTCTCGGGATAATGATATTCGCCACAAATCCTTTCGAATTATTACCAAATGCGGTCGCGGATGGACGGGGGTTAAATCCCATGTTACAAAATCCGGGAATGGTTTTGCATCCGCCAGCCTTATTCCTTGGATATGTGGGATTTACGATCCCCTTTGCTTTTGCGATGGCAGCCTTGCTCAAGAACCGTGTTGATGCACAATGGATACGGACAACCCGGCGGTGGACATTATTTGCCTGGTTGTTACTGACGATCGGGAATGTATTAGGCGCCAAATGGGCTTACGTTGAATTAGGCTGGGGTGGATACTGGGCGTGGGATCCGGTTGAGAATGCGTCTTTTATGCCCTGGCTCACGGCGACGGCCTTTCTCCATTCGGTCATGATCCAGGAAAAAAGAGGAATGCTGAAAATATGGAATATCAGTCTAATTATTCTCACGTTCAGCCTGACATTACTGGGGACATTTATCACTCGTAGCGGTATTATCAGCTCGGTACATTCCTTCGGTGTCTCGAATCTTGGACCGTTGTTCCTGGCCTTTCTGGGCTTGGTAATCATCGCTTCCGTCATCATTTTAATCACCCGTCTTCCGCTCCTGAAAAGTGAACATCGACTTGATGGACTCCTATCCCGGGAATCCAGTTTTTTATTCAATAATCTGATCTTGATCAGTATGACCTTTGCCGTTTTATGGGGAACGTTATTCCCGATTATTTCGGAGGCCGTCCGCGGTGTGAAAATCACTGTGGGAACCCCGTTTTTTAATCAGGTGAATATTCCCATTGGATTAACCTTGCTGGCGCTGACAGGTATTTGCCCCTTGATCGCGTGGCGAAAGACATCCAGGCATAATTTAATGCGAAATTTTATTTATCCGGTATCCATCGGTGTTTTGACGGCCATCTTACTGGTATTCTCCGGAATGACTTCCCTGTATGCTGTATTGTCATTTTCACTGTCAGCCTTCGTGCTCACAACCATCGCAATCGAGTTTTATCGCGGCGCGAAATCAAGGGCCCGGAAATCGGGGCGAAATCTGGTTCGTGCCTGTTGGGATTTAACAATGCGAAATAAACGCCGCTACGGCGGATATATTGTGCATTTAGGTGTCGTGATGATCTTCGTAGGAATGACCGGTGGAGCCTTTCGGCAAGAGAAGGAAGCCATTCTTCTTCCGGGAGATAAATTGACGATCGGCGGCTATGAGTTAATCTATCAGGATTTAACCTACCAGGCAACGAAGCGGGCGCAGGTTGTTTCCGCTGAGTTTAGTGTTACAAAGAATGGTCAATCACTGGGGACGATGCGCCCTTCGAAAGATTACTATGTAAACAATGAACCAATCTCAGAAGTAGCCATCAGGCAGACACCGAAAGAAGATCTCTATCTTGTGTTGGCCAGTTGGAATGATAATCAGCAGGTCGGGATAAAAGTGATTATCAATCCGCTTGTGTTCTGGATCTGGAATGGCGGCTTGGTGATGCTGTTCGGGACTTTATTAGTCATGGGACCAAAGCGGCGCAGCAAATTCGTGTCCTCGGAGAACATCAGACTACCGATCAAAGAAAGCAGTGAGGTGCATCATGAAATGGTCTAAATGGATTCCAGTCGTAAAGCCAGCACTTCTTGCCATGGTAGTTTCTAATGCTTTTGCAAGTGGTGATATGACAACCTTAAATAAGATCAAACAAAATTTGATTTGTACGTGCGAGTGCGGAATGACGGTTGATGCCTGTCAGGGAGCGATGACCTGCTCCATGTCCAATCAACTGACGGAGGAGGCACGAACACAACTCGAATTAACGAATAATAAAGATGAAGTCCTGGAATACTTTGTGTCCAAATACGGGGAAGCGATTCTGGCGGCTCCGACAAAATCGGGGTTCAATCTTCTGGCCTGGGTGATGCCGTTTCTGGTGTTAATTGGAGCCGGGGGCGGTGTTATCCATTTGCTGAAAAAATGGTCGGCGCCCTCTGCGAGCAAACCGCGAAAAGTGAAAACCAAATCCACACAACCATCGGATAAGGAATTCACACGGGAACTGGACGATTTACTGGATCGGATGGACTAAATGAAACCTGGAAAACAGACAGCATTAATCGGGAGGTATTTATGATAATAATATTCATTGGAAGCGCCATCGTTTTTTCGGCAATTGTATTTGTTATTTGGCCCTTCCTGTTTGATACACCGGAGTTTGAATTCAATACTACAGACAATAAACAATATCAACTGGCTGATTTAATCAGTCAGCGGGAAAATCTCCTGGAGACAATCAAAGAACTGGAATTTGACCAGAATACGGGGAAATTATCGGAAGATGATTTTTCTGAGTTGAATACGATTTATCGGGAAAAAGCAATCCATGTCCTGAAAGAAATCGACCAGTTCGGTGGATCGATTTCGGACAATAATTCGGAACCCGTGCCAGGGGATCACCGGTTGAAGTGCGGGCAATGCCATGAATCCGTAAATATTAGTGATCAGTTTTGCTGGAATTGTGGGAACCGACTCATCCACCGGAATTGAACCTGATTTTCTTCATTGAAAAACAGAAAGGAGAACTGAAAACATGGCCGTATGCGCCGGAGCGTTGTAAGACGGCCGGGCTAAAAACTATAAATCTACTTCCGGAAAAAAGGATTCGACCATTTGTTCTCGTTTATTGATGACTCGTTTAGCCAGGTGAGCCAGGTCTTCGGCACCCAGCATTTCCCGGATATCCTCACGGATCACCTTCCA
>JAADFQ010000233.1:14152-28005 GCA_013152835.1 FCB group bacterium | reverse complement strand
GCCCTGTAAGGATGATCCCAGCGATAAGGCCGATTCGGTCGATATGGTAATTACCGTTCCTGCGGGGTTGGTTGTGGCCTCCAACGGTTTGCTCGATCGCACGGCAGCCGGGAATGACGGTACCACAACGTATTACTGGAAAGAACGGTATCCCATCGCCACCTATCTTGTTTCCATAGCGATCTACCCGTATACCGTGTGGGATGACACCTATGTGGGATTGGATACTACTGAATCCATGTTGCTTCAGTTTTTTTCGTATCCGGATCATATCAATCAGCTGGAAAACAATTATTTGCGGACGAAGGACATGATTCATGCTTTTGCCCAACGATACGGTGAATATCCGTTTATCAATGAAAAATACGGTCATGCGGAATTCGGCTGGGGTGGAGGCATGGAACACCAAACGATTACCAGTGTGGGCGGATGGGGTCTGGATTTGTTGTCGCATGAACTGGCACATCAGTGGTGGGGCGATATGGTGACATGTACCGACTTCCATCATATCTGGCTGAATGAAGGTTTTGCTACGTACAGTCAGGCAATCTGGTGGGAATCACAGGATGGTCCTACCGGTTACCACAGTTTTATCAATACCCGTCGATATTATGGAGCCGGTACCGTTTATGTGGAGGAACCAACATCGGTAGGCGCGATTTTCGATTATAATTTATCGTATGCCAAAGGAGCCTGGGTCCTCCATATGCTCAGGCATGTAGTCGGTGATTCCACTTTCTTTGAGATTTTGCAAACCTACGGTTCCGATCCCCAGTTTCGATATAATTCCGCTACGACGGAACAATTCCGTGATGTATGCGAATCCGTGTCCGGAATGGACCTTCATCCCTTTTTCCAGCAATGGATTTATGAGAGTTATTACCCGAATTACACCGTTGGTTATTTTCAGTCCGGGGATACCCTCCATGTGGAAATCGGCCAAACGTCCACAGGTGGCACGATATTTACCATGCCGATCGATTTGGAAATTCATGGCATTGATTCCGTATTCACAACCGTTGTCCAAAACAGCACTTCGTCGGAGACCTATGCCATTCCTTTGCCGCCTGCTTTTCAGGTAATCAATGTTATTCTGGATCCCGAGCAGTGGATTCTGCGGCATGTCCAGTACGTGCCCATGAATTCCGATGATGAACCTCTGCCGGGGGAATGGTCTTTGAAACCGGCCTATCCCAATCCGTTCAATTCCCGGGTGAGTTTTCCTTATGCATTGCGAAACCGGGCTGAGGTCGATTTCACCATTTTTAATCTGGCCGGACATGAAATTGCTTCCTCAACGTTTGTCAAACCGGCCGGTAGGTACGAATTCCATTGGAATGGACGGGATTCATGGGGTCGGCAAGTCTCCGGGGGTATATATCTGGTCCGATTCCGGGCCGGTAATTATTCTCAAACCGAGAAAGTGGTTTTCCTGAAATAAATATCCGGATGATCTATGGTCTGTAAGCGAAGTTTCATTTTTCTCGTTCTATTTATCTGGAGTTGCGGACCGGTACCGCGCGTGGTAGATCGTTACCCGAACCGCCAAAAACGCGTGGAAGAGCTGGTGATTCGTCACCAGGGACAACCGGATGAAGTTGTGGCCCGGATTACCTATTATACATCGGGTGCCAGGGAAAGTGAAACCGAGTTGGCAAACGGTATTGCCCAGGGAAAATATATTTCCTGGTATCCTAATGGTCAGCTACATATCACCGGGAACTTCCTGCAGGGAAAACGGGACGGGAAATGGAAAGTTCGCACCCGGCAGGGAACACTGGATTCACTGATTGAATATCGACTGGGAGAACTCGACGGTCGGGTCATTACCTATTATTCAAATGGAAAGAAAAAACGCCTGATCTACTTTTCCAATGACGTTCCGAACGGATCCCTGATTGAATGGAACACCGCGAATAAAAAAACACTAACGGGGGAATATTTGCTGGGACAAAGAACCGGAACCTGGACCTGGAAATCAGATGGAGTTCACAAAGATTCCGTGCGATCCTGGCTCCAAGGGCGTCCCCATGGGATCTGGGAAGATTTTTATCACGACGGGACGCCGTCCTTCAAGCGGTTTTATCAGGACAGTCTGCTTACAGGCGCTTTTCAGCGGTGGTATCCCGATGGTAGCAGTGCTGTTAAAGGGTCAATGAATGGCAATCTCCGCGACGGTGTCTGGACCTGGAAGAATACGAAGGGCAAACCGGACTCGGTACGGGAGTACCGGAATGGCCTTCCCAACGGTAAATGGATTGATTACAATACGGATGGAAAACCCCAATGGGTACGGACGTATACCGACAGTCTTCCGGATGGGACCTGGAAACGATGGTATCCCGATGGCACGAAGGCAATGGTAGGTCAGTTCGATCGGGGAAGGCGAACCGGAACCTGGACCTGGTATAATGAGGCTGGACGGAAAGATTCGATTCGTGAATACCTGGCAGGTGTGCCTCAAGGTACGTGGATAGATTATACGCCGGAGGAAAAACCCTGGCTCACACGCACGTATCAGGACAGCCTGCTCCATGGCAAATGGAAACGGTTGTATCCGGAAGGAGAGAAGGCAGAAACCGGAGACTTCCTTCTCGGTAAACGGAATGGCGAATGGACCTGGTGGAATCGAGACGGGGAGATCGATTCCGTCCATCACTATTTGAATGGTAACCTGGACGGGAAACTCCAGGTGTATCAACCGAACGGTAAATTACTTCGTGAAGTAGATTATCGTCTCGGTCGTAAATCAGGTGTGGAGTCGATCTGGGATTCAACGGGACAAATCCGGAGTCAAATCTCATATCTGAATGATCAGCGCTCGGGACCGTATTCATTCTGGAGTCAGAACGGAATCTTGTTGGAAAAAGGTGTGTACCGGGATGGTATTCCGGCGGGACTGATTCGGCGCTGGTATGAAACGGGAACCCCCATGTCGGAATCCTTCTACCGGGATGGAAAGACGGTCGGCCGCACGAGGATTTACAATCCCACGGGTAATATCAGCCAGGAAATCTGGTGGCTGGGAAAATATAAAGTTTGCGAACTGGAATATCACTCTCAGGGGTGGCTAAAACGAGTACAACTATTCCGCAAAGGGAAAGTCATTTATGAACGTACCTGGAATCGCTGGGCGTTGGAAACTACACCGGTGAACGAACGATTAGGGATTGTACGGGATGAAATCTTATATCTATCCGGAAACGTAAAGTCGGAATCCAGCCATAAAGATGGTGTGCTCCACGGATTACAACGGGAATTCGATGATCACCGCAACTGGCTCAAGATGGAAATTTATGATCAGGGGAATCTGCGTCTGAGCCGGATTCGGTCGTCTGGTATCGATGAACCAGAAGATCGGGTGTACGACCAAGGTGTTTGCCAGTACCGTATCACTCCGGAGCTTCGTTTCGACGCATGTGACGCCGATTCAACGTTGGTTGAATCCCCGGAAAAAGAAGTATCGAATTCCGCATTGGATTCGTTCTAACTTTCGCGTTCATTTTTCCACCAACCTCACTGATTTCAGGAGATCGAATGCAGTTGAATATCCGTCCTTTTTCCATGGAAGTGAAGGCCATGTATACTCACCACGGCCATTTTCACGACGGGGATGCCGGGTTGGATCTATTTGTGATCCATGAGCAGGTGATTCCGGCCGGTTCTACGGCCACGATCCATTTGCAAATTGCCTGCGAGACGCTCCCCGCTCAGCCGTATTTACTGATTCCGCGATCCAGTATTGCCAAAACGGGACTCCGGATGAGTAATTCAATCGGGCTCATCGACGCCGGTTACCGGGGGGAAATCATGGCGGCCGTGGATAATATTCGTCCGACCGATGAGATCATCACACCCGGGCAACGGCTTTTTCAACTGGTAGCCATGGACGGTTCACCGATCCATTTCACCCTGGTGAATGAATTATCCGAAACCACTCGAGGCGCAGGAGGATTCGGCAGCACCGGGCGATAACTATTGCGTCCCCGGATTAAAAATGGAATCGGGGAACATTTTGTATGGGATTGTCGTTTATGCTTTGCTGTTTAATAACGTAATTGTTTGGATAACAGTATCTTAGGGAAGATAATTACCGATAGCACCTTCATTTCAAGAGTGCTAAATAGATGTTGAAAATCGGGTACTTCTTCCATTAATTTCATGGCTGTCAAAGGCAGATATTATTTTGAATAACGCTATAACCTTAACAAGATGAGGAGAACAAAATGAGTGTTAATTTGAATCCGTTAGCTGACCGGGTCGTGGTAGAACCGGCTCCGGCTGAGGAAAAATCCAGTGGTGGAATCATTCTTCCCGATACTGTTCAGGAAAAACCGCAACTGGGAACCGTCATCGCGGTAGGTCCTGGCAAAGTCAGTGATTCCGGCACGCTCATTAAAATGACCGTCAAAAAAGGAGATAAAATCCTTTTTGGTAAATATTCCGGTTCGGAAGTAACGGTAGATGGAAACGACTATATGATCATGCGCGAAAGCGACATTTTGGCTACGCTCTAAGGAGGCAAACCTATGGCTAAATTAATTGAATACAACTTAGAGGCGCGAAATGCCCTCAAATCAGGGGTCGATCAACTGGCGAATGCCGTAAAGGTTACCCTGGGCCCTAAAGGGCGGAACGTGGTTATCGAAAAGAAATTCGGTGCCCCCACTATTACCAAGGATGGTGTTACTGTCGCCAAGGAAGTGGAACTGGAAGCAAAATTGGAAAACGTCGGTGCCCAGATGGTCAAAGAAGTGGCCTCCAAAACCTCCGATGTGGCCGGTGACGGTACAACCACAGCTACCGTTCTGGCACAGTCCATTATTGCCGAAGGATTGAAAAACGTGACCGCCGGCGCCAACCCCATGTCCATCAAACGGGGTATTGATATTGCTGTAACGGCAGTCGTGGATTATCTACGGGAAATGAAAGAAGATGTGGGCTCTGATTTTGAAAAAGTGAAACAGGTCGCCACCATTTCTGCTAACCAGGACGAAGAAATCGGTGGTAAAATAGCTGAAGCGATGGAAAAAGTCGGTAAAGACGGTGTGATTACTGTTGAAGACAGTAAAACAGCGGAAACCTACCTGGAACTGGTGGAAGGAATGCAATTCGACCGTGGTTATCTCTCCCCTTACTTTGTCACCAATAATGATTCTATGGAAGCGGAACTGGATGATCCCTATATTCTGATCCACGACAAGAAAATCAGCGCCATGAAAGACCTGCTTCCGATTCTGGAAAAAATCGTCCAGACGGGAAAACCGGTTCTGATTATTGCCGAAGATGTGGAAGGCGAAGCCCTGGCTACCCTGGTCGTCAATAAACTCCGGGGAACATTCAAAGTCCTGGCGGTGAAAGCGCCCGGATTCGGCGATCGTCGGAAGGCCATGCTGGAAGACATTGCCATCCTGACCGGCGGTACCGTCATTTCCGAAGATCAGGGATACAAGCTGGAAAATGCCACCCTGGATTATCTGGGCCGGGCCAAACGAGTCGTATCCGATAAGGATAATACCACTCTGGTCGGTGGCAACGGGGCCACTGACGCCATTAAAGGCCGGATTAATGAAATCAAGGTACAGATTGACAAGACCACCTCTGATTATGATCGTGAAAAACTCCAGGAACGCCTGGCCAAACTATCCGGTGGCGTGGCTGTTTTATATGCCGGTGCTCCGACGGAAGTTGAGATGAAAGAGAAAAAAGCCCGGATTGAAGATGCCCTCCATGCCACTCGTGCAGCGGTGGAAGAAGGTATCATTCCCGGTGGGGGCGTTGCCCTCTTACGGAGTGTCAGTGCGCTGGACAAACTGAAAGTCTCGGATAACCAGCAAGTTGGCGTGAATATCCTTCGTCGTGCCCTGGAAGAACCGATCCGGCAGATTGCTACCAACGCCGGTGTGGAAGCTTCGATCGTTGTTCAGAAAGTGCGTGAAGGAAAAGGCGACTTCGGCTATGATGCCCGGAATGACACGTATGTGAATATGCTGGAAGCCGGTATCATTGACCCCACTAAGGTTGCTCGCGTCGCGATTGAAAACGCTGCTTCCATCTCCGGTCTGTTATTGACTACGGAAGCGGCCATTACCGAAATTCCGGAAAAAGAACCACCGGCACCGCCGATGCCTGATCCGGGAATGTATTAATCGATTCCCTAATCGAGATCAAAGCCCCTTGGTATTCTTATCGAGGGGCTTTTTTTCTGACTTCTTGACACCACTCGAAAGCGCTGGGTAAATTCAATGAACTATGGATGTCATACGACTCAAGAATATGGTTTTTTACGGCTATCATGGCGTAAGCGATACGGAAAAATCTCTGGGCGGAAAATTCGAAGTTGATCTGGAGATATTCCTTCCATTAAAAAAGCCGGGAAAGACAGACCGGCTCCGGGATACGCTGGATTATGAAGCGATCTACCATACCGTGGAAGCGTGTACCCGGGAGAAAAAATTCTTCCTGATTGAAGCCCTGGCTGAAACCATTGCCCGAACCTTACTGAAAAAATTCACAATGGAACACCTGGTGGTAAAAGTCCGGAAACCGCAGGCCCCTATCCGCGGTGTCCTGGATTCCGTGGAAGTGGAAATAAAACGCCATCGGGACTACTATGTCTGAGCCGACTTTCCTGTCATTAGGCTCTAATCTGGGTGACCGGGAATCCAATCTCGCCAGCGCCATATCGGCCCTTGGCACCTATCCGGAAATTCATGATCTCACCAGTGCCTCATTTTACGAATCGGAACCGATCGGAAATCCTGATCAACCGCCGTATTTGAACACAGTTGTGGAATATCAAATCGATTTTTCACCGGAATATCTCCTGGAGATTACTCAACATACGGAGGAAATGCTGGGGCGTCCCCGTCATCACGAACACCATGGTCCGCGGGTGATTGATATCGATATTTTATGTTGCGGATCACAGATCATCAGCACGGATTCATTAAAAATTCCCCACCCGGAAATGGCCGTCCGAAATTTCGTTTTAATTCCGTTCGCGGAGATTGCTCCCGATTTCATTGTTCCGGGATGGAATCGGCCGGTGAAATATTTACTGGACCGTTGTCCGGATACGTCCCGGGTATATAAACATTTAATTCAAAAAAACGCATGAGACAATTGTATTATGTGGCCGTAGAAGGCCCCATTGGAGTGGGGAAAACAAGTCTGGTCCGCAAAATGGGTGAAAAGCTTAATGCCCGGTTGGTTCTGGAAGAATTCGAAGATAATCCCTTCCTGGCCGATTTCTATAAAGACCCTGACCGTTACGCCTTCCAGACCCAGTTGTTTTTTCTCCTTCAGCGTTACCGCCAGCAACAGGATTTACGCCAGGTGGATATGTTTCATAATCTCCTGATCACTGATTATATGTTCGTGAAGGATCGTTTATTCGCATCCCTGACACTGAAAGAGCGGGAGATGAATCTTTACGACACGGTTGCGAATCTGCTGGAGCGGAACGTATTAAGTCCCGATCTGGTCATTTACCTTCAGGCCGATACGGACACGTTGATGGCCAATATCGCCAATCGGGGACGATCCTTTGAGGACAATATTTCCTACGAATACATTGACGCCCTGAATCAGGTATATAATGAATTCTTTTTCCGCTATCAGGATACGCCCCTGGTGATTATTAATACCAATAATATTGATTTTGTAAATAAACCCGGAGATTTTGATCAGGTTATTCAGGTGATTCGCCAACCGGTGGCCGGGACAAAATTTATTAATCCAAGTTCGGGGATTTGATGTTCAGATTAATCCTTATGGCCGGGCTGATTTATCTTGGGTGGATTTGGGTGAAAAAAATTGCCGGATTGGAAGTGCATTCCCGATCCAAACCCGTGTCCGATACAGGAGCAAAGAATCCCTATTCTAAAATGGATATTCAGGACGCGGAATTCAAGGAAATGGATGATGAGTCTGCCGATCAGGACTGACGAAAACCGACATTATCCTGCCTGGGCCTGGGGACTGTTAATTATGCGAATTGGGTTCGGGTTGGCCTTTATGTGGCATGGCACTCCCAAATTATTTGACGGGCCGGATACCTGGGCTTCTCTGGGTGAAAAAGGAATGGGGAGTCTGGGAATTCATTGGTGGCCGGCGTTTTGGGGTTTGATGGCCGGGTTGGCGGAATTTGGTGGCGGCCTATTGCTGATTTTGGGAGTCGCTTTTCGTTGCGGACTGGCGTTAATGGCATTTACTATGATTGCGGCCATAGCCTTTCACCTGAATTCAGGCCAGGGAAGTCCGCTTCACGCCATCGAAGCGCTGGCTATTTTTACCGGATTGATTTTTACAGGTCCGGGACCGTTAACACTGATTCGATTATTTTTCCGATCATGAAAGCAATTCGTATTCACGAGCATGGCGCCACCGATGTACTTTGCGTGGACCAAATCCTCCGACCCGAGCCCAAAGCCAATGAAGTTCTGGTGGAAATTAAAGCGGCGGCGATGAATCATTTGGACATCTGGGTTCGGAAAGGGATTCCCGGAGTACCATTACCGGTGATTATGGGGAGCGACGGCGCCGGAATTGTGCAGAAAACCGGTCGTGAGGTATCCGACTATTCTGTGGGCGATGAGGTTATTATTCAACCTCTGACCTATTGCGGAACCTGTACGTTCTGTCAGTCCGGAAGAGAAAACTACTGTACATCATGGGGCATTCTTGGTGAGAACCAGGATGGCGTTCAGGCGGAATGGGTTGTATTAACGCCACGAAACCTGAGACATAAACCAAAGCATTTATCGTGGGAAGAAGCTGCTTCTTTTGCCCTGGCGGGACAAACAGCTTATATGATGCTGATCCGGCGGGCCCGGCTACAGTCTGGGGAAGTTGTATTGATTTGGGGTGCTACTTCCGGGGTCGGATCACTGGCGATTCAGATTGCCAAAGCACAGGGGAGTGAAGTATTGGCAGTGGCCGGTACGGCGGAAAAATGTAACCGCGCCACATCGCTTGATGCGGATCTTATAATCAATTACCGTGAACAGTCCGTCTCGGAGGAGGTCAAACAGTTTACAAAAGGCAGGGGCGTGGATGTGGTTTTTGATCATGTGGGAACCGCCTCCTGGAAAACCAGTCTGAGCAGCCTGGCAAAAGGGGGCCGACTGGTGACCTGCGGCGCCACGACGGGTAGCCGGGTGGAATTGGATCTGCGGCATTTATTTTATAAGCAGCAAACAATTATGGGCAGTACGATGGGGGATGGAACCAGCATGGATGGAATCCTGAAACTTGTAGCCGACGGAATCGTAAAACCGGTCGTTGATCGCAGTTTCACCTTCGGGAATATTCGTCAGGCTCATGAATATTTAGAGAATGACCGGCACCGGGGAAAAGTTATAATACTGCCTTGAAAGGATTTTGGTAATGTGGAAAAAATATACTCACCGTTGGGTCATCTTTGTATTGGTGGCTGCGTTGAGTACGACGATTCATGGGGGCGAAACGGGATTCGGTTTGACGATTGGCGGACAGGGTTCGGGAATTTTCATACGTCATTCCCGATCCTGGCGACCCAAAATGGATCTGGGCCTGGAAGCCCATTTTATCGACGTTACCGGGGAGAATGAATTTAAACTGGTGGATCCTTATACCGGGACGCCTTACACGTTTAACGGTCAGAGTCTGGTTCTGATTCCTCTGTTTATTAACGGAACTTATTTCCCCTTTGAGGGACAGATCGATAATCAATTTTCTCCTTTTGTTACGGCCAAAGCCGGTTTTCTTATCGCCGCCGACGGCGATGAATCCATTGATCGTTGGGTGGATCGTTGGCGGCAACCGGATATTATATTTGCGCCGGCTCTGCAATTAGGTGGCGGTATTCGGTTCATGTTGCCCATGAATTCACTTTTTTCCATGACCGTGGCGTATTCGATTTATCCAATGCCAAAATCTGTAGACGGCCGCCGGAATTACAATGGTATGAGCTTTCAGTTCGGATTCTCCCGTTGATTTCTTATGGATAGACATTTTTTTCATATTGCTCCCAATCAAATAGCGAAGAAACGCTTTTTCCTGGATGAAAAGGAAAGTCATCACGCCTCCCATGTGTTGCGGCTTCCTCTGAAAAGTGAAATCTGGCTTCTCGATGGGCAGGGCACCGGTTACCGCGCCCGGATTGGCAGTTTTAATGGCGGTCGTTTAACCGGAACCATTCTGGAAACAATCCCCAACCTGGGAGAACTGGAAACCCGGCTGAGTTTAGCGATCGGTAGTATTCGCCGGGAACGGCTGGAGTGGGCGCTGGAAAAAGCGGTGGAATTGGGCGTTTATGAAATTGCGGTTATCCATTTGAATCGATCCGTTCATCGCCACACCCATTTATCACGATTGGAAGCGAAAGTAATGGCGGCTGCCAAGCAATGTGGACGCTCCTGGTTTCCCCCGGTAAAGGTGTGGAAGGATTTGGAACGTTGGATGAGAGATACTTCCGGAGTTCGGTTGGTATGTCATTCTGGTCCATCCATGGGAGCGGTCCTTTCCTCCATGAAGACTCTTACTCCGATGACGATCCTGGTAGGCCCGGAAGGCGATTTTACCGAAGAAGAACTGGAAACAATAAAGAGCAATGGATTTCAATCGGTATCGCTAGGCTCCCGGCGACTGCGCTCGGAAACGGCGGCGATTGCGGCGCTGGCCCTGGCCGGGAACCGGTCATGAGCTGATTATTAATAAATCAGTCAGCAGGAACCAGGAGATTCTACAGAAACATCTGCTTATTAACCGTAAATCTTTATTCGATATTCATAAATCGGGATCAGAGTAAATTCGTAAGATTGGCGTAATTCGTAATCTCTGACTAAATCCCTCTGTGATCTCGGTGGCCTCTGTGGCTAAGTCCAGAACGTGACATGTGACGGGGAAAATCGACTGGAGGGGATGTACGTTCTTCTGTTCATCAATCGTAAATCTTTGGTCGATATTCATAAATCGGGATCAGAGTAAATTCATGAAATTGGTGTCATTCGCGGTTTCTTGAGATGTGGGCACAGCTCCAACGCGATCCCTGATTACTGTTTTCATCCGGTTATATCGGTATTGTTTTAGGTTCGGAATTAATATTTTAGAGGGACATACATTGTTTTCCCAATAACCGCTGATCCATAAAAAAAAGTGCCCAGCTTCGAATGGATTAATAATAGGGGAATCAGAGCGGAACTGAATCTGCAGAGGTATACAGCAGAATCACAAAAGAAGCGGAAGAGATACCCATTGTTCAGATCCGGAAATAAAAAAAGGGCTGAAATGATTCAGCCCCTTTTTTTCGTACTTACGTCGTGCGTATTAAAAAGCAATTCCAATGGATATTGCGCCCATTGCTCCCGAGCTGATGGGAATGTCCGATGTATCTTCTTCATCTGAATCAGTAGTACCGTCGGGATATTTCACATCGATTTTAATAACGTCATCCATTTTGCCCATGCTGTACCCGGTTTCCAGTCCCAGCGTAAAGGGACCCAGGAAAAATCGTTTTCCCAGTTTAATTTGAAACATGGTGACGCCAACACTGCCTTCGGCTGTGCCGGATTGTGTAAAATCATAGTTATACCATTCATTATCGGTCAGGGTTATGGTAAAGCGTCCCAGACCAGCGCCGACAAAATACCCTTTCTTACCGATTAAATCGTCCAGGTAGTACCGGGATCCGACGCTCCAGTAAGTATATCCCATGTCGGTGGTCTCATCCAGAGACAGCGTGAATGCGGAAACATCCAGATAGGGAGCCAATCCTTTTATACCGACGTCCGGCAACAGGTATTCGACGGACCCGCCGACCAGGTTGGGAGAACCAACTTTCAATTCCATACGCAATGGTTTATTGCCGCCCAGGGCGATGCTGCCCACCAGAATAAGGGTGGTCATTGCGATAAGCGTTTGTTTGAACTTCATGAGTAACCTCTTTGTTTTTTGTGAGTTGGAAATTGATTTCATTGAATTAAAATGTTATTTCATATACATTGTTTTGATGGTGGCGGATGTGGATCCGGAGATAAGACGAGCGAAATACATACCGCTGGGTTGATACTGGGGTTGCCAGGTAAAACGGTAATTGCCTACCGATAGATAACGTTGAATTATTTGATCCACTTTCTGTCCCCTCAGGTTATAAATAGCAAGCGTTGTGTATCCTGCTTCAGGCAGTGTGAATTCAATAACCGTCGCACCATTAAAAGGGTTGGGGTAATTCTGCTCTAGGACGAATTCAACGGGAATCTGAACAGGATCACCATCGGTTATAGACAAAGTAATTAGAGTATTTTCATGCCAGGCAATTTTATCATCACTATACGATGCTGAAAGAACATCCCGGTCACCATCCCCATCGATATCACTGGCAAATACTGACATAGCGCCATCGCAGGATTCCGAGATAACGTGTTCTGTACTAAACGTTCCCTGACCGTCCGTGTTTTCGTACCAGGTGATTCTGTCAATATAATCGGGGTATTCACCCTCGTAGGCCGAGAGCACATCCTGATCGCCGTCATTATCCACATCGGCTGCAACGACGGAAAAAGGGCTTCCATCTACCGTATATATGATTTGTTGAGCACCAAACGTGCCGTTTCCATCGGTATTTTCGTACCAGGCGATTTTTCCATCTGCAACAGATCCTGACAATACATCCATATCTCCATCGCCGTCGATATCGGCGGCATGTACTGTCCAGGCCCAGTCAGCATCTGTACTAATTATCTGTTTGGCACCAAATGTGCCGTTTCCATCGGTATTCTCATACCAGGCGATGGTGTTATTACCTCCGCAAGCTGATAACACATCCATATCTCCATCACCGTCAAGATCAGCACTGTACACTGTATAGGCACCGATTGCAATGGAACTGACAATCTGTTGCGCACCAAAGCTGCCCGATCCATCGATATTTTCATACCACGCAATCTTGTTATCATTGGAAGAAGCGGATAGCACGTCGTTGTCGCCGTCCCCGTCGATATCACAGGCATAGACAGAAAAGGCATAATCGGCATCCGTGGAAATAACCTGCTGTGCTCCAAAAGATCCGTTCCCATCGGTATTTTCATACCAGGCAATTTTATCATCACCGGAAGATGCCGATAGTACATCAGCATCGTTATCTCCATCCAGATCAATGGCAAAAACAGACCGAGGGCTGGAGCCTTCTGTCGAAATGACCTGTTGTGCTCCAAAGGTTCCCTGTCCATCAGTGTTTTCATACCAGGCAATTTTCGAGTCGTACCGGGATGCCGAGAGCACATCTTCATCGCCATCCCCATCAATATCACAGGCAAAAACCGAATGGACATAATCCGCTTCGGTAGAGATCGTATGTGACATAAAACCAACATCACCGGTGGATAATGTTACCGTGATATAATTTGTTCGTGTGACCATGTCAGTGTTTTCACCGTCTGAAACCGTTTGAGATACTGTGTAGCTCCCATCCGCTTCATAGGTGTGGACAGGATTCTGTTCCGAACTATTCCCACCATCACCAAAATCCCAGGACCAGGATATGGTACCTACCGATTCATCGGTAAAATGGACCGTTAACGGAGCCTGGCCTGAGGTAGGTGAAGCTGAAAAATCAGCCCAAAATTCGCTGGTTCCTGAACTTACTACCGCAATCTCATCAACAAACAAATACCAGTCATCCACCGAAACACACTGGATCGCCAGATAAATAGATTCACCGGCAAAGCTGCTTAAATCATAGGAAAATTCCGTCCAGGTTGCGGATACATTTGTCTCAGAACCAAGTGTTTCCGTGAAATCGGTAATATCCGATGTTCCGGTAGATAACTTGACATTAAAATCTTCCAAATAACTGGCAGAATAGGAGTGAG
>JAADFQ010000233.1:0-14069 GCA_013152835.1 FCB group bacterium | reverse complement strand
CTGTTATAGAAAATTCCCACTCCTTTAGTCCCGTCGTGGGCCACCGTATCGCCAGGGGCTTCTTCCTGATAAAGAGACCAGGCGTTTCCATCATTATCCAGATCGTACACTGTCCAACCGGTGAGAGCGGACATATCTTCGAAACTTTCGTTTAAAAGAGTATCGCTTTCCATGGCCGGGCTGATCGTCATTTGATTCGGAGGAAAGGGTGTGGAAGAAAGTCTTGATTCCAATCGTGCATCCCGGGCAAAACCAAGGTGCAGTGAAAAGAGAGCGATCATGAGTATTTTATTCACAGTGCATTCCTTTCATTATGATTCGCGATAATTAGAAACCAACCGGCATATTAAAAACACCGGTTCTGTTTCTTTTCTTCGGATGAATTCCGGGGACGACCCGGATACGTAGCGCCGCAATATTTGCAATAGTTGGCGTACGGATTGTCAATCGGTTTGCGGCATTGACGACAATAGCGTTCCAGCTCATGGCCGCAACTGGGACAGAAGCAGGCGTCTTCCACTGCATGACAGAAATAATTACATTGCGGGCAAATGAGGTAATTGGGATTGGGTTCAGTCATTTTATTTTTTTGTCAATACGAAAAGCTTTATTCAAGGATTATGCCGAAAGGGTAGGATGGCGATAAGTGTTGATATAATTGCATATATGATTTATTCATTATTTGATGAAACCTGCGAAGATTGTTGCGGGTATGGGTTGCACTGTTGCATAGGAAAGCAACAATCCGTTGGTCCGATAAACTCACCGGCAGTAATTTCGTTCATGCGGGGAATTCGAACGATTACCAGTTGGTCGCTCTTGATCATTATGTTATCCTTGGGCTCGGGGGCGAGTTCCGGCTGGCAATGGCGGAAGCTGGAATTTCCTGCATCCGAACCGGTTTATTATATATCCGGGAAAAATGTGGATGACTTTTGGGTCAAAACCGCCACCGGGACGGTACTTCATTATCAAGCCGGAAAAGTGGAAAGTATTGCTCCTCCCACACAATCCGACATCCTTGAGTATACATATATTATTGATCCTCGTGAGAAACTATGGCTCTTACTCGGCGATATGGATTATCATTCTACCGTTTGGACTTATGAACGTGGTGTCTGGCAACAAGAGAAATTGAATTCTACCGTACCGTTGAAAGCGCTTCTGTTTCCCGGGAATGGAGCGCCCTGGTGTTATGGTGACTGGGGATCGCTCTATCGCCGAAATGGTCGGCAATGGATCGTGGTGGATTCTCCGATTGAAAACCATATATTTTGCGCCACCGAGTCATCCGATGGAATGATTTATTTTGGGACCCGCGCTCAAGGGATATTTCGTTACGACGGTACAGTATTTACCTCCATACCTATTAAAGATTATCAGAATGAGGATATACGTTTTATTTTATTGTCAGATGACAATCAGGATGGAATCGCCCTAAGTGGGAACGGCCGGATATTTCGATACAATGGAAAAGAATTCGTTCCGGAGGATGATATAGAGGTAGAAAAGATTACTGTTTTCCCCCGGTTTACTAGCATGAATCTGGGGTTGATTATTGCTACTGCAAGTGATCCCATAGCTTTAGTGAATAGAAAACCGATTTTGGTTTTACCACCGATTCAGGACCGGATCACCGGAGGACAACTCTTCAATCTTCAATCGGGTATTTTAACCGGTAACAGCGGTACGGTTCTGATTGCCCGGCGGGAACGGCGTCAATTCTTCGTGGATTTGGCCAGTCGTAGCTATGTGGACGGCAGCACTTTTGACCAAAGCATTGGAGCCGGTTGGGTAACACTGGATGCCGATGCTTACCCGGATTTATTCGTCATGAATAAGGGCGTTCAACGGATTAATCGTCTTTATCATAATAATCGAAACTTACAATTCGGCGATTACACCTGGGAAAGTAATCTGGCAAATAATGGCTCGTTCCAGTATTTCAATAGTGGCGATCTTACTGGAGATGGCCTCGATGATCTTGTTATACTCAGGGCCTGGTCAGACAGTTTGCGTGTGACGACGAAATATCAAATCTGGAATCAATGGCAGGAACGGGTTCAGGAATTCCAGCTGGACAGTCTAAGAAGTTTGCATGGAAGTATTCTGGTCGATATGGACCAGGATGGCGATTTGGATTGTGTACTATTGTTTGCTTATCGCCAGCCCAAGAATCGGGGAAATGTACTCGTTCTGGAAAATCATCTTGGTGGAAGATTTACCGTGAATCGATCCCAATCAGGACTGAATAGTGCCGGATGGAATCAACATATCCTGGCAGCCGATTTAAATAATGACCATGCAATTGATTTCTATGTATGCAATAAATGGGATCAGGATCAACTATTGATTAATAGGGGTGGCAAGTTCGTTAATGAATTCACTTCCCGGGTTGATAGTATGGGCGTGACAAACAGTTGGGGTGCTGCCGCCGTGGATGTTGATAATGATGGTGATCTGGACTTGTTCGTCCGATCGACCGAACACAATCTCTCGCTCCTTGAAAATGATGGACACGGGTATTTCCGTCCTGTGATGACCGGGGCAGATTCGATTCCTGTCTTTTCAGCGTTCCCTACCTTCTCCCATGTGAATTTTGCTGATATCAATCACGATGGCTATGTTGATATTTTCGGAGCTGACCTGGATTATCCCCACCGGGAAAACATTTTACTCCTTAACGGAAAGGATCATACCTACATTAATCGGGCTGCGGAAATGGATGTGGAAAAACTGGTTGTAGAAGGCAGTATTATTGCAGATGTTGATCATGACGGTGATCTGGATATATATGGCTACCGGAATGATGTGAACAGCTTGTGGATCAATAACCTGAATGATTCCAATTTTGTTGTCATCATTCCACGGGCATCCGGTTTTAATTCCACAGCACTGGGTGCTAAGGTTTGGCTTTATCGCTCCGAAAACGAGGTGGGCAGGGATTCCCTGATAGGGTTCCGTCAAATTGGTACTAACAATTTAGCCATGAACCAGGTAAACAGTCCCGTCGTTCATTTTGGCGTGCCATCAGATTGGCAATGTGCTGTCCGGGTTCGATTTCCATCCGGTATAGAGGTCTGGCAACGGGATATTCACCCCGGTCGCTATTGGACAGTTTATGAGCATGGCTTATGGATGCGAATATTATGGCGTGCCTGGACAGAATTCATTGCCATCCTTTTTTCGCCGGATATGCTGCGATACGTCGTTACTACGGTATTTGTATTTCTGATGGTGGGTATGACGGCCGGTATCGGATGGCGCCGCTACCGTTGGAAACTTAACCATGTTTTACCGGTGGTAATCTTGAATTTGTCCGCATATTGGATTCTGATTATGTTGACCCGGGGTGAATCGATATATGCCCGGTATTTACTGCCAGTATTTCCCGTCATTTTAGGCACCATGATTCCCTTGATCTGGTCCGACAGATTCAGAGTCATCAAATCCCTTCTCCAGCAGAACAATCAGGCGGAAAACGACCTGTTATCTTCGTTATTGGTTTTTTCTCATGGAGAATGGGCCATGCGCAATATCAATGGGTTAATTCTGCTGGGTGATAATATGGCCCGCCTTGACAATCCCCCCAAGGAATTGATCCGCCAGCTTCAGGATCGAATATCCACGTTTCTGCAGACGACTTTACCAGCTCTGGATAAAATCGTAAACCTGGCGCGGACAATATATGAAGACCCAGACCGATTTAATGAATTGCACCAGCGACTGGAATTGTTACGTTCATCATTGAATTCATTACCGGAGGGGGAGGCCCCGAAAAAATCGACCATTTCCACGCTGGTGGCTTTGAAGGACGATTTACGGTTACTTAAGCAATCCGTCTATCGTCAATATTCCTGCAATGTCCAATCCGTTATTCTCCGGCTTACCGACAGTCTGGAACCCCTTTTCAGGGAAAAGGGAATTCTGGTTATCCGGACCTTGGAAACGGATGTGCAACCCATCGGTCTCATCCCGGAGAAAGATCTGGCACCAGTTCTGGATAATGTAATTCAGAACGCGATTCGTGCTCTTTCCGGCACCAAATCCAGGGAATTAACGCTGAAGATTTACCGCTACTCACCCAAACTTCGGATTGATATTTGCGACACCGGGGCCGGTATTCCGGAGTCGGATCGAGACCGAATCTTTGAAACCGGATTTTCCGGGTATGGCGGGACGGGACAGGGGCTACCCCAGGCACGGGAGATCCTGGCAAAATACGGAGGTCGGATTTACCTAAAATCCAGCCAGATCGGGGTCGAAACAATCTTTACAATTGAACTTTTGGAAGGGACAGTATGAAACCCTATTTGCTCATTATTGATGATGATCGAAATTTTATTTCCGATCTCACCGTTTTATTACAAAACAACTATACCATATCTTCCGCAACATCGCCGTCGCAGGGGTTGGTCATTATCGAAACGGAAAGCCCGGACATTGTTTTGCTGGATTTAATGTTTGATCAAGGATCGATCAACGGGCTGGAGACGCTGAAACGCATCAGGAGGATAGATGAAAATTTACCGGTAATCATGATTACGGACTACAGTTCCATTGACACAGCCGTGGAAGCCATGCGTCTGGGGGCCACAAATTATTTATCAAAGACTCCGAACCTGAATGAGCTGAATCTAATCGTGGAGAAAGCGCTGAAGGAGCGTGTGCAACGCCTTCAGTCTAAAACCATCCAGGAAGAAACAGGGCGACCGTTTAATCATATTGTAGGCGAAAGTCCCGCTATTCTGCGGACCATCGATTTGATTGGTTTGCTGGCGGGTAATGAGAATCCGGTCCTTATTACCGGGGAATCGGGGACTGGAAAAGAGTTAGTGGCACGTCAAATTCATGTCCGGAGTGCTCGGCGGGATTATCCTTTTATTGCGCTGAATTGTGCGGCCATCCCCCGGGATTTATTGGAAAGTGAATTGTTTGGCCACGAAAAAGGAGCCTTTACCGGCGCCGGGAAACGAAAACTGGGTAAATTTGAAATTGCCTCCGACGGGACGTTATTCTTCGATGAAATTGGGGAATTGGATCTGGATGCACAGGTGAAATTGCTACGGGTTCTCCAGGAAAAGGAATTCGAACGGGTGGGCGGTAATCGCACAATCACATCCCGGGCCCGGATCATCGCTGCCACCAACGGAGATTTACAGGTTATGGTGAAATCGGGTCGTTTCCGGGAGGATTTGTATTATCGTCTGGATGTACTGCGAATCCATGTACCACCGCTGCGGGAACGGGACGGCGATATTCGATTGCTGGCACGACATTTTATTCAAGCAGCCTGCAACGATTTGAAGGTTCCGTTAAAGACGTTGTCCCAGGCTGCCCTTCATGATCTGAAACATTATTCATGGCCCGGTAATGTGCGTGAATTACGAAATCTAATGACCCGGGCTACAATCATGACCCCGGAAGCGGTAATTACCGCGATACCGGGATTGGAGCCCGCCGGAGAAAACCGGGAAATTGCACCGGTTCCGATGAATCGTGAACAATTGGAAATCATGCGACAGGAAGCCGCAGATCATGCCAGACGGGAAGTGGAACGACGATTCGTAAACTATTTCCTGGATAAATACAATGGAAATGTATCCCAGGCTGCCCGTGAGGCGGGGATGAATCGGACCAATTTTCATAAGATGATGAGCCGATGTAAGGTGAACCACCGGAAGAGGGGAGATGGGGAATAACCACCAGGCACTGCTTATCAACCTATCAATTGTATTGACGAAATCTCTCAGGTGTGGACATTATCTTGTAGCTAAATTACATGGACTTCGCAGTGTCAGTCCCGATCTTGAACCATCACGTAATAACAGAGGAAGATATGAATACTCATGAACATCCCCATGGAGATCTCACCATTCAGGTGGTTGCCATGCCTAAAGATACCAATCCCAATGGAGACATTTTTGGCGGCTGGTTATTATCCCAGATGGATGTGGCCGGGGGCATCTATTGTCGAAAAATTGCTAAAGGAAGGGTAGTAACCGTGGCCATGGATTCGATTACCTTTAAGCATCCGGTGTTTGTGGGGGATACGCTGGCCTGTTACGCCAATCTTATCAGAATTGGCCGGACCTCCATCACCGTGCATATCGAAGCCTGGGCCAATCGGATTTACGAAAACGAAGCTCAATTTATGGTGACGGAAGGCGATATTACCTACGTGAATGTAGATGAAAATCGCCGACCACAGGAGATAAATAAAACAGAAATAAAGTAATGTGCCTTTGCTTTGGTGTAACGTAATTCCGGCGGATAAACCGGTTAAAGATCGATAAGTGACTTAGAAATATCCCGGTTGTATAGAATGCTATATTGAATCTTCAGAGTTGATAGAATGAATCGTATACTGGTAGTGCGGCGAGGTAACCATTACAATCCGGGTGTTTTTTGTTACTTCCGGTTGAAGAGACCGAAAAATAAAATTTGCTTTGAATCCCTGTGAAGGGGAAGACCGGTAATATTTTGAATTAGCATAAACATCCAATAATTATTGACTAAAGTAAAGTCTTGGGACTAATTTTCAAGGCTATTTTCGAAGTGGAGAATATGAAAACAGAGTCGATAAAAAAATCAGAAATACAGCAGGATTGGTGGATTGCCGACGCCGACGGCCAGACACTGGGTCGTTTTGCCAGCAAAATCGCCACAATCCTGAGAGGTAAACATAAACCAAATTTTACGCCCCATATGGATATGGGTGATTTCGTGGTCGTCGTCAATGCGGAAAAAATTCGGGTTACGGGCAACAAAGAAGCCGATAAAACCTATTTCCGTCATACGGGTTATCCCGGCGGGACCAAGGAAGCAAATTTGAGTCAGATGCGACGCACATTTCCAGAGCGTATTTTGGAACAGGCCATAAAAGGCATGTTGCCACATAATCGTCTTGGTCGTCAGTTGTATACCCATTTGAAAGTCTATGCCGGCAGTGACCATCCCCACGCGGCGCAACAACCCAAACCGATGGAGTTCTAATCCATGGCTAAAGCAGTCTATCAGGGAACCGGCCGACGCAAGAGTTCCGTTGCACGGGTCTATTTATCCCCCGGAAAAGGGGATATCAAAGTGAATGGCCGACCCTATGAAAATTATTTATCCCGCAAATCTCTGGCGATTCTGATGCGTAAACCGTTGGAATTATTGGATGCGATGGAAGCATACGACATCAAAGCCAATGTCCACGGCGGCGGATTAAGCGGACAGGCCGGTGCATTACAACTGGGCATTGCCCGCGCATTATTGCAGGTCAACGAGGATTATCGTCGTACTCTGAGAGGTGAAGGATTGTTAACCCGTGACTCCCGCCGGGTGGAACGGAAAAAATATGGTCAACCGGGCGCACGTAAACGGTTCCAATTCTCGAAACGGTAAAATATTTATGGCAACACAAGTACAATTTCAGGATTTATTGAGTACCGGAGCCCATTTCGGCCACGTCACCAGTAAATGGCATCCCAATTTCAAACCCTACATTCTCATGGAGAAAAACGGGGTGTATATCATCAACCTGGAAGAAACGATCGCGGCGATTGAAAAAGCTCAGGAATTCATACGTCAGGTCATTTCCAAGAAGGGTGAAGTCCTTTTTGTCGGAACAAAAAAACAGGCCCGGGATATTGTCCAACAGGAAGCGGACCGTTGCCGGATGTTTTATGTCGTTGAACGCTGGTTTGGCGGGACATTGACAAATTTTTCGACCATTAAAAAATCGATAAAACGCCTCCAATTACTGGAAAAAGAGGGTTCCAGCATCTATGAGAACCTGACGAAAAAAGAAATTCAGCAATTGAATCGCGAACGCATCCGTCTCTCCGATCAACATCGCGGAATTAAGGATATGCGTCGATTACCTGATGTATTGGTTGTTGTGGACGCCCATTTCGAATCAACCGCTGTTAAAGAGGCCAAACGTCTTGAAATTCCGGTCATTGCCCTCGTAGATACGAATACCGATCCGACACCGATTGATTATCCCATTCCGGCGAATGATGATTCACTCCGGACCATCCAAATCATTATGGCCGCCATGGCCGATGCCGTGTTGGATGTTCGCAACGCGAATAAGGAAAAAGAAACCGTTGCTACGGAAAAGACCGAATCGGTTTCAAAGGTAAAAAAACCAACTCCGGCAAAAAGGAGTAATGCTAAATCTGTTGAATCAGACTCCAAAAAAATAGTAACCAAAGAAACCGGTGTGGAAGAAAAACCCGCCGAGATAAAAACTATCGGGGCTGAACCGGAAAAAACTCCTGAACCTTTGGAAAAAACCAAAAAGGTTGCCACCGAATCAACGATCGAAGAAAAGACTGGAAAATGAATATTAGTGCACAGTTAGTGAAACAATTGCGCGAGCGCACCGGCGCTGGAATGATGGACTGTAAAAAAGCGTTACTGGAAACCGAAGGGGACTTGGATAAAGCCATTGATGCCCTGCGTAAAGCCGGTGTTGCCAAAGCAGAAAAGAAAGGGGTCCGGGCGGCCAATGAGGGGCTGATATATTCCTATATTCACCACGGAGGACGCCTGGGGGTGTTAATCGATATCTCCTGCGAAACAGATTTTGTTGCCAAGACCGAAGACTTTCGTGAATTGGCTCATAATCTGGCGATGCAGGTTGCTGCCACCAATCCCCTGGCTATTCGTCGGGAAGATCTGGATGCAAACGTTGTAGCGCATGAAAAAGAAATCTATATGGACCAGGCCCGGAATTCCGGAAAACCGGAAAATATTATTGAAAAAATGGTGGATGGCCGACTGAAAAAGTTTTATCAGGAGGTTTGTCTTATGGAACAGGCCTTCATTAAGGATCCGGATAAAAAAGTCAAGGATCTGGTCACCGAATCGATTGCCACCCTGGGCGAAAATATAACGATTAATCGGTTCACCCGCTACGCCGTCGGCGAAGAAATCTCCTCCTAGACAAAACCTAAATGGAATCCCCTATTTACCGGCGTATCCTCCTTAAATTAAGCGGAGAGGTGTTGGCCGGTGATCAGGGTTTCGGAATTGATCCCGCCCAGGCAAATTACCTGGCCCGGGAAGTTAAATCCGTTTATGATCTGGGTGTGGAAATCGGTCTGATTATCGGAGCCGGAAATATATTCAGGGGAATTCAGGCATCCAGTAAAGGTATGGATCGGGTTACCGGTGATTATCTGGGCATGATGGCTACGGTGATGAATGCGATTACGGTCCAGGATGCTCTGGAAAAAATGGACTGTCCGACGCGGACTCTCACGGCCATTAGTATAACACAGATTGCGGAAAATTATATTCGGCGGCGCGCTTTAAGACATATCGAAAAAGGCCGCATCGTTATTGTAGCGGGAGGAACCGGAAATCCTTTTTTCAGCACGGATATGGCCGCGGCATTACGCGCCAATGAACTTAGTGCTGAAATTGTTTTGAAGGGGACGAAAGTGGACGGCGTTTATGATAAGGATCCGGAAAAATTTCCTGATGCGATTCAATATAACACGGTAACTTTTTCCGAAGTTTTGGAAAAACGTTTGAAAGTCATGGATTTAACGGCTATCACGCTCTGCGAGGAGAATCGCCTACCGATCAGGATTTTTAATATTAAAATACCTGGAAACTTGAAAAAGGTTGTGTGTGGTCATAAACTCGGCACGACAGTAACGGAGTAAAAGCATGGTTAACGAAGTATTAAGCGATTGTCAATCCCGAATGGATGCCGCTGTTACGCATACCCGGGGAGAATTGATGAAAATCAGGACCGGTCGTGCGAATCCTGAACTGGTGGAAAGTGTACAGGTCGATTATTACGGAGCGAAAATGCCATTGAATCAGGTCGCGACCATTACAATTCCCGATGCGCGGTTGATCTCAATTCAACCGTTTGAAAAAAATATGATTCCGGTTATTGAAAAAGCGATCATGGAGAGTAATCTGGGGTTAACGCCCAACAATAACGGGACCTCAATATTACTTCCCATTCCCCAACTATCGGAGGAACGGAGAAAAGATCTTATTAAAATTGTCCACTCCCTGGTAGAAGATGGTCGGGTAGCCATAAGAAACGTTCGCCGGGATGCTATCCATCATTTAAAAAGCGGAATGAAAGAAGAGCATATTTCGGAAGATGAAATCAAACGCGCGGAAACCGAAGTACAGGACTATACGGACAAGCATATTACCCAGTTGAATGAAGTGCAATCGGCAAAGGAAAAAGAAATTATGGAGTTTTGAAATTCCGATAAAAGCATTATACAAAAAAGCCCCGGATTCCGGGGCTTTTTTGTAATAGATACTTCAGGATTGGGGATTATTCACATTTTGACCATCCGCAGTGGCGGCAGATCAGACAACCACCTTCATTAACCACATTCCGGCAATTCAACGGATTTCCTTCGGAACAAACGGCATCGTTATTGGCCGAGAATCGGGGAAAGGATTTTACCGGTTCTTCCGCAAATGTAATCTGAGCTTCCCGGGGAGCCTCTGGTAGCTCCTGACCCAACGATTCGCGTAAATAATCATCCAGAGCCTTACCGATTGCATCCGGTGTGGAAAGGATGAGTCGTCCTTCTTCCCAGCTGGGATTGGGACCGCTGATGCCTTTTAATTGTTTCACGATTTCCCGAGGATTGATATGCGATCGTAAAGCGAGGGATATGAGACGGCTAATGGCCTCAGACTGAGCCGCAGCGTTTCCGCCGGCTTTCCCAATTGTCGTAAAGACTTCGCAAAGACCATTTTCATCCTCGTTAATCGTGATGTATAATGTTCCGTCGCCGGTGCGAATTCGCCTTGTAACTCCCTGGGTTATATTGGGGCGTTTTCTCGGTCCGGGATTTTCCAGAGGAACCGTTTGCTCGGAAACCGTTTTTTCTTCCAAATGAGTCTTTTCATTCTTTTTAGTAACCAGGATGCCTTCCCGGGAGCCTTCACGATAGACGGTGATTCCTTTTAAATTCGATTTATAGGCCGTCATGTAAATATCGGCCACCACATCCTCACTCACATCTTCCGGCAGGTTCACCGTGGAAGAAATGGAACTGTCGATATATTTCTGAATGACACCCTGCATTTTCACCCTGAAAAAAGGATCAACGTTATGGGCGGTTACGACATAGTCCGGTAAATCAGAATCATCCCCGAAGAGTTTTTGGATAATCGGATGAAGAACTTTATACTCCTTAAAAGAATTTCCATAGCCTTCATTTTCTTTTACCCGACGATTGTAACTGGTAGCGAAAATGGGTTCAATACCGGAGGTGACCCGGGCGACAATGGCACCGCTGCCCGTGGGGGCGACCGTGGTCAAGGTCGCATTCCGGATACCGTGGGATTGAATTTCATCCCGAAGTGTTTTCGGTAGATTCTTGATGAATTTGCTTTTGGAATACCCTTTCCAGTCAAAATTCGGGAAAGGGCCTTTTTCCTGCGCCAGTTGGACACTGGTTTCATAAATCGTGTCCCGGAAAAGTTGCATGACCTGATCGACGGTCTGTAATGCATCTTCCGTGTCGTATCGGATTCCCATTTTTACCAACATATCCCCAAGGCCGAGAATTCCCAGGCCTACCCGACGATCATTCATTGCATTTTCTTTTTGTTCGGGAAGAGCATGGCGATCCAGATTATAATCCACGACATTGTCCAAAAAGCGAGTGGCGATTCGTGCAGTTTCCTTGAATTCATCAATCATAAAATTGCCCTTATCATCAACAAATCGTTCCAGATTGATTGCGCCCAGGTTACAGCAACCGCCGTCCGGCAAGGGTTGTTCGGCGCAGGGATTTGTTGAGACCAGTGGGCTTACGTATTCGGCATTATGATATTCTTTCATCGTGTCCCAAAATAAAAGGCCGGGTTCGGCGCTGGAATGGGCGTGATGAATAATCGTATTCCATAATTCACGTGCTTTGACCGTTTGATATACGTTTCCACCCCAGGTAAGATCAAAATCGGAATCCGATTCAACCGCTTCCATGAATTTGTGGGTCAGCAATACCGAAATATTGCTGTATTTTACCCGATTCACATCGTCGGTCTTAATACGGATGAATCGTTCCACGTCCGGATGATCGATCCGCATGGTCTGCATATTGGCTCCGCGGCGTCCGTGTTGAGCAATAGTGTTGGTATTTTCACTGAACAGGTTCATGAATCCTGTGGGACCGCAGGATTGTCCGCCGGTACCTTTGATCGGGCTTCCTGAGGGTCGTAAAACGGATAAGTCGTGGCCACAGCCACCACCGTACTTATAGGTTTTTCCTTCGTTGGCAACAGTTTCATAAATCGCCTGAATGGAATCATCCTTGATGCCGACAACATAACAATTGTTCAGCGTAGTGGTAATATCTTCGCGACCGGCGCCGTGCATAATACGTCCGCCGGGGACAAAACGAAAATCTTCCAGAATCGACATGTATCGGGTTTTCCAGGTCTCCCGTAATGTCTTGGTTCGTTCTACCGAAGCGATGGCCATCGCCATACGCTGCCATAAATGCCAGGGACTGGTTTCATCCGGCGCCAGATATTTATTCTTTAATACATCCGTTCCCAAGTCGTCACCTTTATAATAGTGATCAACTTGGTATTGGGGCGGGATTTCATCCGTAAATGCAATCCTCGCCTGATCTTTTTTTATATCCAATAAAGTTTCCTGAACGCGCGGGTCAAATGTCTTGCCGCCAGGATGACTTTCTAAAAAATTTAATTCAATTGCTTCAGCCATTAACGTCTTCCTTTGGTCGTGGTATTGGTCTATTTGTCAAAGACGTCGTTGGCGAGTGAAATCTCGATTACTCGATGGGTTGGCATTAGAAATCTATTCACGCTGAAATCAGGAACCAAATAAAATTTAAAAATGAAGAAATCCTCGTCGGAGATTAAGTTCTGTTTCCAAAGTTATCCACAGGTTATCCACAGGTAACCTGGGTCCCCGGATTTTCCATTTTCCCATAAGTGATTAGCTGAACGGAAGTAAACAGAAACGGGTCATGTAATATGTGGTATAATCGGCTTATTTGACCGTAATGCCGAGCGAATCGCACATTGCTTTGTATCGATGATAAAAGGCTGATAAGGGAAAGCCGACGACGTTATAAAAACACCCGGATATTTTACTCACATGTAAAGCGAACCAGTCCTGAATTCCATAACTTCCGGCTTTATCGAAGGGTCGGAAATGATCAATATAATATCCAATTTCGTTTTGGGTAAGTTCCTGAAAGGTCACTTCAGTGCATTCATGAAAAGTTGTTTCGAACTGTTTTTCTTTCCAGATCAGGGTAACACCGGTAATGACCCGATGAGTCTTGCCGGAAAGTGTAGATAACATCCGGATTGCCGTTTGCCGGTCTTTTGGCTTTCCAAGAATCATATTATCCAAAACAACGATCGTATCCGCTCCGATAATAAGTTGTTCTTCATGATTCCTGGCAACAACGCGGGCCTTTTCCTTGGCATAATACTGCGAAAAACCGACGGGAGAGAGTTCCAATGCAAAATCTTCATGGATCTGAGCGGGTATGCAGGTGAATTGGAATCCGGCCTGGGTCAGCAACTGTTTCCTCCGGGGGGAAGCCGATGCCAAAATCAGGGGTACCCGGGGATGGGGAAGGTTATTCATAGGCCGAGTCTGAAAGGACCAGACGGAGTGAATTCAACGTGAACTCATTCATGTTTGGCCAGTTTCTCTATCCGGGTGATTGAGCCGGTTTCGTTTTGGGCTTTTATGCGGTACAAATAAACTCCGTTGGCCAGATTTTGGCCATAGGCATCTCTGCCGGACCAGGTAATGGTGTTAAACCCGGCACTCAGTAATCGGGGACCGATCGAGTGCACTTTTCTACCCTTCAGAGTATAAATATCAATCGTGACGTCAGCCGGTCCGCTTAGCTCAAACGTGAAATCAGTCGAGATACGGAACGGATTGGGAAAATTCACCACATTCATCAGTTTTAATCCTGAGGAAGCGATTTTAAATATTTTTAACCGCGCCGTTGTCGGATTATTGGCATTATCCCAAGCCTGGATCCGAAGGATATCTCCGTCATGTAATTCACCGTTGAATAGGG
>JAADFQ010000232.1 GCA_013152835.1 FCB group bacterium | reverse complement strand
GATCATATCCGGTTATATGCTCCCGGCGGTCGACGCATGGAAATGAAAATATACGGTCCCCGGGAAGTGGAGGAAAAATGGGGACTTCCGCCCAATAAAATCATCGATTTACTGGGACTTATGGGCGATGCTTCGGATAATATTCCCGGCGTCCGTGGTGTCGGTGAAAAATCGGCGGTGAAATTGATCCGGGAATACGGCAGCCTGGAAGGGGCTTTGGAAGCAGCCGAAAGGATCGCCAACAAGCGGGTACGGACCGGTCTCCTGGAATGCCGGGAAGAAGCACTGTTAAGCAAGGAATTGGTGACCATCGATACGAATGTGGACATTGATATCAATCTGGACGATATGACGATCCAACCTTTTGATCTGGATACATTGGCTCCGCTCTTTCAGGAATTGGAATTCAGTGGCCTGGTGACACAAATCGTCCCGTTTGGAGGACCTTCATCCGCACAGGTACCGGAATATGATAAACCGGATAAGAACTATTATAGCGTCACATCTACAGATGAATTAAAGGAATATCCTGATACCTGGAAAACCGTTGAATGGCTATCGCTGGATTTGGAGACAACCTCCGTTGATCCCATGCGGGCGGAAATTGTGGGCCTGAGTTTTTCCTGGGCACCGGATGAGGGAATTTATATCCCGATCTGCTATCCGGAGAATCCCGGAGGTGAAAACCTTGAAAAATTCCTGACGGTGCTGAAACCTGTTTTGGAAGATGCCTCAATCCCTAAGACCGGTCAGAATATCAAATATGATGCTTTAATTTTGAAACGAAACGGAATTGAGGTGCAAGGCATCGAATTCGATACGATGATCGCCGCGCATTTATTGAATCCGGACCGGCGCAGTTATAAACTGGATAACCTGGCCCGTGAATTGTTGAATTATTCCATGATTCCCATCACGGACCTGATTGGATCGGGACGCGATCAAAAACTTATGAGTGAGGTTCCCCTGGAGCAGATTAGCTTTTATGCCGCCGAGGATGCGGATGTGGCTCTCCAATTAACGCCGTTGCTGAAAAAACAGTTAGAAAAAGAACAACTCATTGACACCTTTGAAAATGTGGAAAAACCGCTGATTTCGGTTCTGTTAACCATGGAGCAGAACGGTGTTTTTATCGACGCGAAGCGATTAAACCGGATGTCCGTGAAATTCAGAAAAAAGTTGGACGGTCTGAGTGAGGAAATTCAGGACCTGGCCGGTGAATCGTTCAATCTGAACTCCACTCAGCAATTGGCCGTTATCCTTTTTGATAAACTGGGACTGCCGAAAATACGATCCCGATCCACGGCGGAAGAAGTCCTCAGAAAATTAGTCATGTACCATGAATTGCCGGGGAAAATACTGGCATACCGGAAACTAAATAAACTGGTTAACACCTACCTGGAACCGCTCCCGGCCTATATCCATCCTGAAACCGGGCGGGTACATTCCAGTTTTAATCAGACCGTTGCAGCTACGGGACGATTATCCAGCAGCAACCCGAATTTCCAGAATATCCCGGTTCGTTCCGAAGAAGGACGAGATATCCGGAAGGCGTTTTGTGCTCAGGAAAAGGGCTGGAAAATTCTATCGGCGGACTACTCCCAGATCGAATTGCGAATTATGGCCCACCTGAGCCAGGATCCGGGTTTAATTGCCGCATTTCTACAGGGCGAGGATGTACATGCGCGAACGGCCAGCCTGGTCTATGGACTTCCGTTGGAAGCTATTCTACCGGAAATGAGACGTACGGCGAAGATTGTTAATTTTGGGATTATGTACGGTGCCGGGCCGTTTCGATTGAGTCAGGAATTGAGTATCCCCATGCGGGAAGCACAGGTGATTATTGATACGTATTTCGAACAATATCACGGAATACGCGCCTATATTGACACCGTATTGGAACAGGCACGCCAGGATCATTATGTTACCACCCTGTTGGGACGCCGCCGGGCGGTATGGGACGCCGTCAGTGATAATCGTCAACGTCGGGAAGCGGCGGAGCGAATGGCAATCAATATGCCGATTCAGGGAACAGCGGCGGAAATGATCAAATTGGCCATGATTGAGTTGCGCCGGGAATTGGATGATAGAAAATTCCGCGCGCGGATGATTTTGCAAATTCACGATGAACTGCTTTTTGAGGTTCCCGAGGAGGAAGTGGATGAATTACTACCCCTGGTAAGGGAACGAATGGAAAAGGCGCTCCCACTATCGGTTCCCGTAGTTGTAGATTGTGGCGTGGGAAAATCCTGGTATGAAGCCCACTAATCATACTGTTATTGTACACATTTATGGAGGGTCTGGAGTAAACTTTGGAAGCTAGTGTCACTCTGAAACGTGTGGGAAAACTGGTCAACGGTCGCACGATTCTGGCGGGAATGAGTTTTGGGATAGAAAAAGGGTCAATTGTGGCCATTGTAGGGGAGAATAACGCCGGAAAATCAATGCTGTTGAAAATGATTTCCGGATTCGAAAACCCAGAACATGGTTCTATTTTTATCCACGGGCTGGATAGTATTCACCGACGCGATGAAGTTCGCCGTCTGGTGGGTTATGTCCCCATTAATATTGACTTTGATCCCTGGCTGACTCTAAAGCAGAATGTACTGTTTATTGGTATGCTGTATGGGATTGCTCCCTCTACGATGGAAAAGCGCATTCAGGAGTATGGCGAAGCATTAGGCCTGCTGGATAGTCTGGATACGCGCATTCAGGATTTATCCAGCGGAATCGCGAAGCGAGGGATGCTCTTGCGCGCTCTGGTGCATGATCCGCCCGTGTTAGTTCTGGATGAACCCACGGCGTTTCAGGATGCGGAAATGTCCCGAAGAATCTGGGATTTTCTGGAACGACTTCGCGGGGAAAAAACTATCTTATTTGTCAGTCAGAATTTCCATGAGATTGAACAGGTTCACGATCGGATTCTGGTATTACGGGAGGGCAAAGTGATTCTGGACGGTAGTCTGGACCGATTACTGGAAAGTACGATGGACTATCATCAGTTTCAGATTGAATTCGAAGATTTACCGGAAACAACCTATACCGCTTTAGCGAAAATGAATGTAGTCGTTTCCCCCAGCCGACAGGGAAATATGTTCACTTTTTATGGGCGAACCCGAAAAGTACTATTCCAGGTGATGGAAGCCGCTCATGAACTCACCATGGTGGATTTAAACCTGAAAAAACTGGGACTCCAGGACCTGCTTGATTCGGAATTTTCCAGGGAAGGCTTGCGATGATCTGGCCCTTTATTCAACGGCGATTGTGGCTGACCCAGAACCGGTTGATTACTACTCTGGCCTTTGCACTGGCGCTCCCTGTATTTCTCCATGTTGTCGTTAACCTGGGGATGAAAAACCTGGTGATTCGCAGTATTCAGCAAATTCCGTATGAACAGTGGGTGGCTCCGGGACTGGTTTTTCTTTTGGCGACAATTACGCTAATCCCCATTATCTATCGCGAGCTGTTTGATCTGAGGATTCATCATAAAGCGTTGCAATCCATTTCCATGGCTCCATTGAGTAAGGTCAATATAATAGTTGGTTTCTTATTAACCGCCATGCTGGAATCGGGATTTTTTGTTCTTGTGGGGTTGATCGTATTCAGTAGTTTGACACCGCTTTCCATCGGCATCTCCGGTTACCTGATGATTGTCGTTTACATCGTTGTGCTGGATATTTTGAATGCCAATGTACTCGTTTTTTTATCCCTGCTCACGGAACGGGTGACAATTTATATCATGCTAATTCTGAGTATGATTGTTCTGCTTATTTTCGGCAGCGGACTAGTCATTGAAATCGAATTTTATCCCACGACCGTAGGTCAGTTTTTTTCCTGGTTTCCCACCAGTCAATTGATCAGGGGCTTGCGGATGTTTTTATTTGCTAATATTTTCGACTGGATATCCCTGGTCTATCCTTTGCTGATTTCGGTTTTGCTTTTGTTTGTTAACGCCGAATTCCTGAAACGTAAACTGAATCAATGATTGCCTATTTATCGGGTGCCATGGAACGGGCTGAGGGTGAAGGCGCCGGTTGGCGTGCAGATATCACCCACTGGTTGCAAACGGTACTGGGACATGATGTCATTGATCCGGTTGTGGAATCGGCCCGGATTGTTGCCTTGGAAAATGCGGCTGATTACCGGTCCTGGCGGGATACGAAACCGCTTCAATTCCGATCTCTGGTTCAAAAAATGATCGCCCGGGATTTACGGGCTGTCAAGCAGGAGTCGGACTACCTTATTTGTCTATGGAATCACGATGTATTGAAAGGTGGCGGAACCCACGGCGAAATCACCACCGCTTATGATTGCGGAATTCCGGTGTATCTTGTAAATCAACTTCCTTTTTCAGATTTAAGCGGCTGGATCTATGCCTGCAGCACGGAAGTATTTGCGTCCTTTGAAAAATTAAAGGCATTTCTAAAGTCCGAATATTCAGGTGACGGAAAATGATGGGTCCCAAAGCAATCATTCATCTGGACCGATTGCGGGACAACATTCGCGCTATTCGGCAACGGGTGGGCAAGACGCCCCTTATGGGCGTTGTTAAGGCGAATGCTTACGGGCATGGCGCGGTGGCGGTCACCCGTGCTTTGCAAGACGTGGGAATATCCTTTTTTGCCGTATTTACTATTGAAGAAGCCCGGGAACTTCGGGCCGCCAATATTCAGGACCCGATCCTGGTATTCAGTCATTCCCAACCGGAGAATTTTCAGGAAGCGGTTGAAAGTAACATTCACCTGAACCTCTGCGCACCTGATGATTTACCAAAAATTCAGTCTTTCTGCGCTTCCTACGGAGCCAGCCCCGTTTTTCACCTGAAGTTGGACACGGGAATGACGCGCCTCGGATTGTCTTTCGAGGAAGCTGTTGACGTTCTCCGGCAATCGAAAACCATACCCGGCCTGCGGATCGACGGGTGCTATTCACATTATTCCACCGCCGACGAAGGCGATTTACACTACGCCCATGAACAGCATCGCCGTTTTGAGGAATTCCTTGCCCGGGCTGATTCGATGGGCATTCGATTTGCGTATACGCATTTTTCTAACAGTGGCGCCGTCTTGAATCTTCCTGAATCCTATTACAATCTGGTGCGGGTCGGAATGCTGATGTATGGCGCTTTCCCATCGGACGAAGTACCAACCGATATTCCGATTCAACCGGTCATGGAATTCCGGGGTCCCATCGTAAGCGTACGCCGGGTATCGGCCGGAACTCCCGTTAGCTATGGCGGTGTGTATGTGACGAAACAGGAAACGACAATCGGTGTCATTCAGACCGGTTTTGCCGACGGATTTCCCCGACCCTGGTATGAACAGGGGCATGTGATGTATAAGGGGCAACCCTATCGGATTGCCGGTCGGGTATGCATGGATCAATTCATGGTGGATTTCGGTGATACACGCCCTCTGCCAGGAGAGGAAGTGCTGTTATTTGGCGAAGGCGCCGACGGCCGGTTAACGGTGGATGAAATTGCGAAAAAAACGGGGATGACTACCTACATGTTGCTTACCGCCATCGGAGGGCGTACCCGCAGAGAATTTGCGGACGGAAATTAGGAAGGTTGCTTGCACTGGATTGATTTAACCATTGTCCTGGTCTTTTTAGCGGGACTTACTGTTTTCGGGCTGAGTCAGCGGCGATTCAACCGTACGACGTCGGATTATTTTCTGGGGGGACGGAGCCTGCCCTGGTGGGCCGCCATGTTCAGCATTGTCGCCACGGAAACGTCGGTATTAACCTTTATCAGCGTTCCGGGCCTGGCTTATCGACAAGACTGGTTCTTTCTGGAATTGGCACTGGGCTATATCCTGGGTCGCATTCTGGTAGCAAAAATTTTACTCCCGGCCTATTTTGAACAGGATATTACATCGATTTATGAAGTGATCGGCCGAAAATTCGGTCCGGGACTGCAAAAGACATCCAGCGGAATTTTTCTAGTAACCCGTCTTTTGGCCGATGGGATTCGTTTCCTTGCCACGGCCGTGATTGTCCAGGTTGTTACCGGTTGGTCTTTACCCGTGTCCGTCCTGGTGATTGGCGTCGTTACCGCCGGGTATACGCTGCTGGGCGGTCTGCGAACGGTCATTTGGGTGGACAGTTTTCAATTCGTGCTCTATCTGGGAGGCGGAGTCATCGCGATTATTTTTATTCTGACTCATCTTGATATCACCACCGGAGCGGCCTTTCGTGCATTGATTGATCAACATAAACTGAACGTATTCCGTTTTCAGGGAAATCCCTTTACTGAACCCTATATGGTTCTGAGCGCGGTAATAGGAGGGACGATCCTGTCGTTTGCTTCCCACGGCGTGGATTACATGATGGTTCAACGTGCTCTCAGTACCCGGGATCTTCGGGAAGCGCGAAAAGCCATTGTGGGCAGCGGCTTGTTTGTATTCCTCCAATTTGTAGTCTTTCTTCTGGTTGGATCTCTGATCTACATTTACTATCACGGAATCGATTTACCCAAAGATCGTGAATTTCCATTGTTTATCGTTCAATCCCTGCCGGTGGGAATCCGGGGGTTATTATTGGCCGGGATTTTGTCCGCCGCCATGTCCACACTCAGTTCCAGTATCAATTCCCTGTCGTCCTCGACGGTTGTTGATTGGTTCAAGTCACGAACCTCCCTGCGGGGATCGCGCTGGATCGGACTCATGTGGGCGGGAGTCTTAATAGTCATTGCCCTGGGATTCAACGAAAATGATTCGGCGATTATCGTCGTCGGTCTGAAGATCGCCAGTTTTACCTATGGCGGACTGTTGGCCCTGTTTCTGATCTCAAGAATGAAAAGAGACTTCCACACAATTACGATCAGTATCGGTTTGCTTGGCGGACTGGCCATCGTATTCCTGCTGCAATTCATGGGTCTGGCCTGGACCTGGTTCGTGGGACTGTCGACAGTGACCACTGTGGCGCTCACTTTTATTGGCGAAGGATTTTATGCGGTTTTTGACCGTCGCCGTTAAACGCCTTTCCTGGTTGATCCTGGGAGCATTGCTTTTGGGGCAACCGTCGTCTTTCGAGTATACCACACTCCTGAAAGTACCCGATTTTTCTTTTTTCCCCGGAGTCATGACCGGCCTGGATGTTCTGGAACAAATGGACTTCGCACCGCTCCGGGGGAAACGAATCGCCGTTTGCTGCAATGCTACCTCCATCGACCGGAACGGTCGTCATCTGCTGAATCTGCTTGCCGAACTGGATTCCACATCAATTCCGATTATTTTTATTCCTGAATATGGGCTTTCCACGAGCCTGGATGAACGCATGGTTCTGATGGGTGACGAAGATCATGATCCGGTGACCGGCGCGCGTCTGGTCGATTTATTTGGGTCATATGTGAAACCGCCGGAATGGTCTCTGAGAATGGTGGATATGGTGTTAATCGATCTTCAGGATACGGGATTACGCTACAATACATACATCACTACGATTACCAAAATAATGGAAGTTGCCGGACCGATGAGTATTCCGGTCATGGTACTGGATCGCCCCAATCCCTTACGCGGTGATGTACTGGATGGGCCAGTCATCCGACCCCAGTTTCAATCATTTCAAGGGTATCATCTCACGCCAATCCGTCATGGGTTGACCCTGGGAGAAGAAACCGCCTTGATTAATGAAATGGGCTGGGTAAAGGATTTGACTCGCGTGGAGCTAACCATCGTTCCCATGGCTAACTGGAAACGATCTATGTGGTTCGAAGATACGGGGCTACCCTGGATCGCGCCGCTCCCAATGCTGGAAACTGTGGATGAACTCCTGAGTTATGCCGGTCTTGCTTTGGCAGAAGCCGCCAATGTGAACGTGGGTATCGGTACGCGAAAACCATACCTCCGAATCGGTGCTCCCTGGCTCAACGGTCCTGAGCTTAAGGATCAACTGATACGATTAAGTTTACCGGGGGTGGAATTCCGGTCGATTCAGTACGTTCCCCGACGCGCTGAAAACAGTTCCCGGGTACCCCAGTACGACGGAAAAGTCTGCGGCGGCATTCAATTGCGAATTACGGATCGCAATGCATTTGAGGCGGTTCGCACCGGGACGTCTATCCTGACACTACTCTATCAGCTTAATCCGCAGGAATTCCGTTGGCTGGAAGGGGATTATGCTGAAAAACTATTTGGAACATCGCTCCTGAGAATTCTAATTGCCCAGAAAAAAGATCCCGATTACCTGTGGCCTCAGTGGCAAAGTGATCTGGTAAAATTCGATCGCTTCCGAAAGCGTTTTTTTCTATACGAATGAAAATTGGTTCACCGAGGATAATCCCAGAGAAATGAAGGAACTATTCTGGGAAAAATGAACCTTTATATTCAAACATATTCCACTAATAAAAAAAATTGCATCCGTTCACTATTTTAAACCATATTTCCTCTGTTCCTTGAAAATTCAAACAGGAGAAATGAGGCTATGAGAAAATCAATGTGGGCAATTGGTGTCATTGTGCTCGTGGGGCTTATTGCCCTGGGAGCTTCGACGGTATCGACGACAAAACCCACTGTTCAGGCAACCGCAACATCTTCTTCGGATTGCAGCTCAGGTCAGGCAGGGACCGGGTCGGCAACCCTACAAAAACAGGACAACAACCAACGTTCGCCGCAGGCGATTTCCGGTTGTCCTGCGATGGGTGATCAAAAGACCAGGAATAAAAACGCATCCGGGTCTTGCTGTACGAGGAAAGATTCTTCAATTTAACAGAAGCCCCGTTGGTACGGCGTGCTCTTCAGGGAAAAAAGTTTTTCTCGAGGGTAAATCAACGGGGCTTTCTTTTTACTGAAAATCCCGGGTCTCCGGCGACAGGATGTCGAATATAAACTTCGAAGATAACGACGAATCCTTTCCAGTGAATTTGCATGTCGGGTTTTACTGTATGAGTTTGATTACACCGGCGTCCGGGGATTTTCCTATGGGGCTTCCACGTACTTCGATTTAAGTTTCGGTATGGAAAAATCCGGTCATAAGAACCGATATGCTGGTTGGATCATTCCGGGAATCGTTATCTTTTTCTCCGGATGCGCTCTCACGATTCCGGAATATCCGCAACCGATTCTCCTGGACGAATCATCCGTTTCTATTGAATACACCTATGGGTCTGTAGAGATAAACGCGCCAATCCAAATTGAAGAAGGGCAACCGACGGCTTTTCGCTTAACTCTGTATTCCGGCCGGGACACCACAAAAGCTATTATCGAACGAATTCTGATGCCCGAAGATCGAATGGCGGTAACCTTACCCCGGTCGCTCTTTTTGCCGGATACACTGATTCACAAGGCCGTTATTGAGCCTCTGGGCGGTGATTATCTTACCCGCATTCATCATTTCTCCTATACCGGCCCCACCATTACGCTACCGATTTCCCGCATCCGTTTGCGCCCAGTCATTATTCAGGGGTCAATTCATCAATTACGGGACGGGTCGCCGGTGTCGGACGCTGAAGTAACTGTAGAAACACCTCGCGGTCAACGAACCACTATTTATTCCGATTCCCTGGGAAACTACCGGTACTCATTTCCGGCGGAAATACTAAAGGATTCGATGGTGACGCTCAGCACAACCCTAAGCGGATCGTATCCGGTGAACGCTAAACAAGTCCGGTTTACTACCTCTAAAAATTATACCATCAATTTCCTGGTCGGTCCGTCAGCGAGGTTTTATCAATTAGGCGCTCCCTATCTGGTACTGGACAATTTGACACCCTTTCGGGTAGGGCCGGAGAATGGTGCAAAAATCCAATTCCTGTTACCCAAGGATGAAACGCTGATGGTAACAACCGTTGCCGGTGATCGTCTGAAAGCCTTCATTGAAATGAAATCCGAATCTTCGAAGAAATCGCAATTTCAGGAGGGGTGGGTTTTATCAAAACATGTAAAACCGATCGATTTATGAAGCGATTACTAATTCTGTTGATCCCCGTATCTATCGGTTGGGGTCAGGTTAATGTAACCATTGAAACTATTCCTCCCGGAGCGGTTGTGACCATCGATGGATCCAAAGTGGGCGAAACGCCCATCAATGATCTTTCCTTAGCTTCTGGATTTCATGTATTCAGGATAACTCTGGACCGATATTCTCCGATTCGGTACGAAACACATTTATTAGCCGCCGAAAAAGCCACCTTGCGTTTTCGATTAAAAGAACGATTCAAGGTAAAATTTATTTCCGAAGTTCCCGAATACCGTTATCGGTTCGATAACAAGTATGAGTGGTTTCAGGAAAAAATGAAATTTGAAATGGAAGCAGGCCGCCATTCCCTGGAAATCTTTAAAGGGGACTCACTGATTGATAAAAAATCAATCCTCATCGATCAGGCCACGACCATTCATTATCAATTGAAATAGGCTAACAGGCAGGGAAGGAGCGGGTGGACGTTCACCCGGGGCAGCATGTCGGAGAGGCCATTTCCCCTGACCCGTTATATCGCAATAGAGAGCGTCACCGCAAACGAATGAATTCAATCGTGTATTAAGGCGGTATTATTCGCCGGATTTTGCGCGCCGAAATCGGTCTTGTATACTTTGCGCGCCAATATATAATGGAAAAGAAAGAAGTTCACACGGAAGGGAAAATCTTCTTAACTTTCGACCAAGTGGTTGAAAACAGAACGAACGGTTGAGATGACAATAACAGATCGCCAGCAGCGCGAAAAAGCATTCCGCAAACAGACTATTCTGGAAGCGGCCAAACGATTATTTGCCCAAAAAGGATATCAGGAAACCAGTATGAATGATATCGCCGCGGAAGCGGAACTGGGCAAGGCGACATTGTACTATTACTTCAATTCCAAAGACGCGATTTACCGTGAAATCTATTTATCGTTCTCCCGAACATACTATGAAGCCATTACGAGAGAAATACAGACTACTGCAACAGTCGAATCTCTGGTCGATTCCATTTTACAGGGGCATGTGAAACAGGGAGAAATGGATCGGGATTTTCTAAGCCTTTTGTATCCTATCGGTCGCAATGCTCCGATATTTATTTTTCGTGAACCGGAAGTATTGGCTGAAACTGCCGCCCTGCGGGAACCCATCCGGATCCATATCGAATCCGTATTTACTCAGGCGGGCATTCAGGCTTCACCGGATATTTTTCAACAGGTTTTATGGAGTTTTATGACGGGACTGGCAGTGAAAATTATTCGTGGACATTCCCACGATACACTGGCGGCGGAAATCGAGTTTTTCAAAACCAGCATTCTAAACCATTTACGTAAGGAAAATTGATATGAGCTTAACCCGGTTTGTGCTCAAACGTCCCCTGGTGATTATCGGTCTCGTAATTCTAATCACCGTATTGTTCATTTTGCAGATGAAACATCTGACTATGGATCCGGACATCACCGGTGCTTTACCGAAAAAAATCCCGGCCAAACGTTTATATGATCGAATGACGGAAATATTTCCAACCAAGGAATTCATATTCCTGGGAATCGAAGGTGATAATATTTTTTCTCCCCGACATTTACAGGACGTGTGGACGCTGACGAAGTCCCTGGAAAAGAATTCCGATATTTACCAGGTGATGTCACCGATGAATGTCAGTATTATCCGGGGAACCGATGAAGGAATGGTAGTAGAAGACATTCTGGATGTACCTCCGAAAACCCCGGAAGAAATTCAAACCTACCGCAACCGCTTATTTACCAACGACCTTGCGTTGGGAAATTTAATTTCCCGTGATTCCACGATGTTCGGTATCATGCTGTTGATGAAGAATACGACTGATGTCAACAAATTCGTTGAACAATTTATCCCGCAGGTGAAGAAATGGGATCAGGAAACGGATTTGACATTAATTCTGGCGGGAAAACCGGTCGTGAGCCACTATGTCGGAATTGGAATGCAGCGGGATATGTCCACTTTTTTCATGGGTGGGTTGGGTGTGATTTTTATTCTGTTACTAATTATTTTCAGGAACCTGCGCGGAATTCTATTACCGCTGAGCGTAGTGATTCTTTCGGTACTCTGGACCCTAGGGGCCATGGCTTTATTCGGTGTTCCCATGTCCCATTCCACCGAAATAATGCCGATCCTTATTATGGCAATCGCGGTAGCGGATAGTATTCATATTCTTACCCATTATTATAGTAATACCAGGAGAGTTAAAGATAAACTTGAACTAACTCGGATGACCATGGCGGATATGAATTCACCGGTAATTATGACTTCATTGACCACCATGGCCGGTTTTCTGGCGCTGGGGACTGCCGGTGTGGAATCAATCATTACTTTGGGTATCTTCACTGCTTCCGGAGTTTTGTTTGCACTTTTGCTAAGCTTAACCTTTGTTCCCGCCTGGTTATGTTTACTCCCGATTCCCAAACGCCTGAAAAACCTGGAAGGCTCCTCGGTCACGGCGCGGGCCATGATGTCATGGGGGAATTTGTTGAACACGAATCGAAAGTTGTTATTTCCCTTTCTAATTGTGGTTATCCTGATGAGTATATGGGGATTCAGCCGATTGGAGCATTCATTCAGCTCAATCGGGAATTTTCCAAAGGATCACCCGATTCGTATTGCTCACCAATTAATTAATGACCATTTTGCCGGGACCACATCATTCCAGATTATGGTGGAGGGGAAAAAAGCCGGTCAGATCAAGGATCCCGATATTCTCCGTGACATGGATGGTCTGAAGTCTGTTGCGCTGAGCCAGGATCATGTAGGGGATGCGTTATCTCTGGCGGATTTTATTAAGCGCATCAATAAAGTTCTTCATGGGGATGACGAGCGGTACAATGTAATTCCTGCCGATAAAGAAGTTGTGACGTATTCCGATTTCGTGGAACAACATGGGGAATGGAAAGAAGTTATGGTCACGGACACGGTTACCGGGAAGGATCTGGTAGCCCAATATCTTACGCTTTATGAAATGTCCGGGAAGCCGGATGATATGGCTAACCTGGTGGATTACGATTATCAACATGCGAAAATATCCATTCTAATGGATTCTGACGATCAGGCTATTTTACGGTCAATCGATCGAAGTCTGGAAACATATATCGATGCGCACTTCGAAAATGCGGATGTGGCGGTCACTGGAATGGCCAAGCTGATTCTGGTTGTGGATGATTTAATTGTATCCGGTCAGATCAATAGCATTCTTCTCTCTCTCTTTCTGGTCTGGCTGCTGACTTCGATTATGTTCAAATCCGCTATTGTAGGGTTGTTCAACACCATTCCGTTGTTCTTTGCCATGCTGTTAAACTTTATGATTATGGGACTTACCGGTATCAATGTAAACCTGGAAACGATGGTTATTTCCAGCATTGCCATTGGTGTTGGTGTTGATTATGCCATTCATTTCATTTATCGGTACCGGTTGAAATTAACCGAATCGAATTCCTATGAAAGTGCCGTAATTGATACGATGGAAGATTCCGGCCTGGCAATTGCTTTTAACAGTTTTGTGGTGGCGGCCGGTTTTTCTATTATCGCTTTTTCCCAATTCGTGGCCATCATGCAAATGGGAGTTCTGATTACGCTGACCATGGCTACTTCGGCCTTTGGTGCATTGACCGTTCTGCCTCTGGTCTTCGTGAATTTCAAACCGAAATCGTTAAAACTGAAAGCATCGCAATTGAAGGGTAAAAAATAATGCGCAATCCTTTTATGATTTTATTCCTCATCGGTTTTCTGTTCGCCCAGAATCAAACCGGTTACGAGATCATGTCCCGGGCGCTGAATAAAAAATCCTGGGATGATATGAAAGCGGACTTATCACTGGAAATGGTAAATGCCCGCGGTGAAACCAGGTCCCGCACGATTGCTTTTTATTCCTCGAATGACAAACAGGATCTCAACCGAATGCTAATGCGGTTTCTGGCTCCGGCGGATGTACGGGGTACGGGTTTTCTGACCCTGGAAACTGCCTCCGGAGACGAAGAACGTTATCTGTATCTTCCGGCGCTTCGCCGTGTGAAAAAAATTGCCGCCAGCGGGAGCGGGGGAAATTTTATGTCCAGTGATTTTACCTATTATGACATTGATTGGAAAACCAAAATTGGAGGATTGGAAATATCAGCTCCTGGGCGAAGAAATCGTTCATGACAAACTCTGCTATAAAATCGAATGTCTTCCGGACAGCGAGGACATCATAAAAGACACGGGCTATGGGAAAATTATTCGCTGGGTTGAAAAGAAACGCCTGAATACAATCCAAAGCCTGTATTTCGATAAAGGACTGAAGGAATGGAAGCGGCTAACGGTGAATCAAAACATTGAAATCAAGGGAATTGATTTTGCTTCCGATATGACCATGGAAGATATCCAAATACAGCATCGGAGTCGGATGATTTTTTCTAATCTGGAAGTAGACACCGGAATCCCGGACAATTTCTTCAGCATTCGGTACCTGCAAAGAGGTCGTTAGTGAAAAAAAGGTATAGTCTTTTTTTCATCCTGATTCAGTTATCTATTGCTACGGGTCAGGTATCGATCGGCGGTTATATGAAGGGTTTCGGATACGTGAATTCATACAGTGGGGAGTTTTCCCGTCTGGGTACGCGGTTTCAGACGCGCTTCAGCGCGGATAACGATCGCACCGGTTTTCTGGCGACAATAAATATGGAAACCGATCAGGCGCGTATTCAGTCGGATACTTCACAAGGAAATTTCTTTTCGCTCATACCGGTGGAATTATACGTTGATTTTCATTTCGATCAGGCGGATTTGCGATTGGGACGCCAGTTTATCTTCTGGGGATCGACAGACTGGATCAATCCAACCGATGTCATTAACCCCTGGGATTTCTTAAACCTTTCCAGTGAAATCGAAGATTACCGGATTCCGGTCTTCGCCGGGTCTTGGACCTATTACTGGAATCAGTTTACATTACAATCCGTAGTGGTTCCGGGGTTTTCAGCGACAAAAGTGCCGCTTCCCGATCACACGACGATTACCTTACCGCCTTTGGACTGGAAACATTTACAGGGCGGATTTCGGGTACAGAGTTATGTGGGAGCAACGGATGTATCCCTGGCCTATTTTTCCGGGTTTAACCATTTCCCTACATTAATATTTGAAGTAATGGATTTTACAATGTCGCCACCGATTCCATTATTCAAAGGGCATTATTCTCGTCAACAAATGTTCGGAGGAGACTTCTCCCGCACGTGGGAGCAATGGGGATTTAAAGGGGAAGTAGCTT
>JAADFQ010000231.1:972-3962 GCA_013152835.1 FCB group bacterium | reverse complement strand
CTCAGAGCCACCGAAGGGATTTGAACCCCCGACCCGCGCATTACGAATGCGCTGCTCTACCAGCTGAGCTACGGTGGCATGCAATAAAACCGGAATCGGTCTTAAAAAGCGGCGGAAAATACAATCAATCCTGATTGATTGGGAAATTGGATTTCAGATTAATCATATTTTGCCGATCGCCAGGCGCCATAGATTTCCCCCAAATAAAACGTTACCGTTCCGGTCCACAAAATCCCGGCCCGGATTGGATGTCCCCGGGCAGTAGATTCCTTGGCCATCGAATAGTACAGAGCTACCGTAAGAAAACCCATCAATCCGTCGAAGGATCGTCCCGCGTAGACTCTTCCCGCACCAGGGACCACGGCGGAAAGCGCCGCCGCCAGCGCCGGGGAATGTCGCTTTGTTTCCGCTCTGTCCGGTACTACCGGGTCGATAACGCGACCGTCCGGTTCGTGGAACGAACGACCGGCCCGCACTTGATAAAACCGCGCCGCGGGATTGCAACGCACAATCCGATCCGCCGCTATGACCGAACCACGGACAAGTCCGTATCGGGTCACGGCCCGGGCGCCATATACCTGCAACTGGGATAATGCTGACAATTCAACAGTCCGGTATTGAACGATAATCGCTGCCAGGCGGCAATAGGAACCAGTCCCGCTTTCGCGAATATGCTGACCGACGTATCCGCCAGCAGGGAGTCCGCAGGGTAACGGCTTTGACCGGAGCCAAACCCCAGAAAAATCCCCAGAATCAATAGTGGTTGTAATTTACCTGACATGGGGTAAAATTTATCTTGAAACTTCACCTAAATTCGCGGGAATTTTTGTCATCATGAACGCCTCTCATAAATCACATTGGATTTTTCCCTTTTTCCTGTTTATCACCCTGGGGTTTTCCCAAACCCAATCCCTGTATATTCTCCACACCAATAATACCAACGGCGCCCTGGAAAATTGCTACTGCCCCGACCATCCCCTGGGTTCCATTGAAAAGCGCACCCCTTTCGTGGAATCATTTCGCCAGGAACACGATGCCGTTTTGCTTCTGGATGCAGGCGATTTCCTGTCGCCCGTAAATCGCCCCTATAAGGACAGCCTGGTTTGTGAAGGCTATGCTATTCTGGAATATGATGCCATTCTTCCGGGGGATCAGGAGTTGAACCGGGACCGGAAAACGATTATCGATCATTTTTCACGCGTACAGGCTCCGATCGTCGCCACCAATCTGGTAAAACCGAAACTGCCGGGTGTCGTGCCCTATCTGGTGATTCCGGTAAACGGCATCCGGATCGCCATTTTAGGTATCATTGATCCACAGGCATTCAAGTATTATCCCAAAGAGATCCAGGATTCGGTGGAATTTCGCAATCCGGTGAATGCGGTAAAAGCCACCCTGCGGGAGATCTATCCGCTTCCCGATGTTGTGGTTCTCCTTTCCCATAGCGGCTATGATCAGGATCAGTTACTCGCCGGAGCCGTCTCCGGGATCGATGTCATAATCGGCGGTCATTCCCAAACGGTCGTAAAAGACCCTGTGAAAACCGAAAATACGTTAATCGTCCAGGCGGGGAAAGAAGGCTACTATACCGGCGTGGTCGAAATCAAATTAGACGCTCAGCACAAGATTACCTCCACATCAGGTTATCTGGTTCCCATGACTCTGGAAATGCCTGACGATCCCCGGATCATGAACCTGATCACGGCCTTTGAAAAACATTCCGGGTATGTCAATAAGCGTAAATTGAAATTGAAGGGACAATAATGGATTCATTAATTCAACTGTTTACGGATAATCCGGTTTACCTGGCCGTTGCCGTGGTTCTGGCACTGGTTATTCTTGTAGGCGTGATTAAAAAACTGATGAAACTGGTTTTGCTGGTGGCGGCGGTTCTGGTCCTGTATCTGGCTTATTTTATCTGGACCGGGCAGGAAGTGCCCAAGGATTTGGATTCGCTTCAGACCAAAATTGAACAGACCGTGAAGCAGGGGAAAAAATCACTGAAAAAAACCGGTGAGGAATTACAGGATAAATCCAAGCAACTGGTCAAGGATAAAATCGACGAAACCACCAAAAAGATATTGGATAAGTAGTTGTCCTAAATTCTATTTTGCTATTTAATTGCACCCTGCCGAAAAATATCGACAGGTAAATCGCCGCCTTCCAAGCCATCCGTAAAAATACACAAGTCAGTCCGCGAACAAGTCCACGGCAATCGCATCGGCGAAACGAACCCCGTATTCGGTGAGGCGCAATCGCGACGCCGATCGTGTCAGGCAATCAGGCCATTTTTTCATCGCCAGATCAACCCGGCGATCCGTCGCTGGTTTATATTGCTCCGGAAGGAGCGACAAATCCGCCCCTTCGGAGAGGCGAATGCCAAACCCCAGCCGTTCATTAATTTGATCCGAATCGGTGAGGGTTTCCACCTGTTCAATCGGGGAAACCTCCCGGTCCAAACGTCGTAAATAGGAATCCAGATTGCGTACATTTCGCCACCGGCGTTTTCCGTCATAACTGTGCGCGGAAGGTCCCAATCCCAGGTACGGTTCCATCCTCCAATAGTGGAGATTATGACGGCAGGCAAATTTTGGCCGGGCGTAATTGGAAATTTCATAGGCTTGCATCCCTCCTGCGCTCAGAATGTCCCGGGTCATGTCCATCATCGCCACGCTTACTTCATCCGGAGGCATGCTGATCCGGCCCTGGTTTACTTCGGTAAACAGGGGGGTTCCCGGTTCCACGGTCAGGGAATAGGCCGAAATATGCGTTAACCCCAACGCCAGCATTTGTCGCAGCGTCCGGTCCCATTCCTTCAGAGTCTGACCCGGCAAATGATAAATAAGGTCACCATTCAGATTGTCAAATCCGGCCCGCTGCGCCCACTCAATCGCCTGCAAACCGTCCCGGCTATGGTGAATCCGGGTAAGGAAGTTCAGATGTGCATCATTCAGGGACTGGATGCCCAGTGACAATCGATTAATTCCCAG
>JAADFQ010000231.1:0-898 GCA_013152835.1 FCB group bacterium | reverse complement strand
ATTGTCCACCGATCCGAAAGTGTCCGGAGAATCGATTCCAGATGTCCCGGTTCTAATAGGCTTGGAGTTCCTCCGCCAAAGAACACCGTATCAAAATGATACGGTCCCGGCCAGGTGCAAGCCCTGATTTCCCCAATCAGGGCGTTTACAAACCGGTCTAGGTCGTCTTCGCGGTTTTCCAGGGAATAGAAATCGCAGTACACGCATTTCCGGCGGCAAAAAGGGATGTGGAGATAAATTCCGGCCCGGTCCATGGGAAAAGTTACACATCCCGTCATCCTTCCGCTTCCAATTCATGGGTCAATTACCCCTAACTTCCATTTCACTCTGGAGGTTCTATGCGATACATTAGCGTCATCATTCTGGCAGTCGGCACATTCATTGGAGGTCAACCCCGACTCAACGTGGGATTTGATATCGATGATACAGTACTGTATTCCCGGTATGTATTTGAAAACGCACCCCGGGATACCGACGGTGAGCCGGATTACGGGTGGATCAATCAACATGACCGGAAATTGTCCCGGGTGATTCCGCCCACCGTGACGTTAATCAATTATTTCCGCGCCCGGGAATATCCGGTTTATTTTATTACCGGTCGGCATCCGGAACAGGGGGCTGCCCTGGCACAATTTTTAAGCGATGTTCTGGACTTTCCTATCGAAGTGAATCGGAATTTGTTTTTCGCTCCCGAGGCGATAATCGACGGTACGGAATTACAGGGAAAGGCCAGTATCATGACAGCGCTGAATCTGGACCTGTATTACGGCGACGCCGACACGGATATCCTGGCGGCACTAAAAGCCCGTGTTCAGCCGGTGAGGGTTGCACGGCATTCTTCTTCCATCGCCCAATACGGAGAAAATTATTTCGGCAATACACTGAAAGGCGATGAGGC
>JAADFQ010000230.1 GCA_013152835.1 FCB group bacterium | reverse complement strand
CCGGAGCTGAAAGCTTCCGATCTGGTCTTCCTGGCGCTCCACGGCGGCGACGGTGAAAGCGGACAGGTGCAGGCCTTCCTTGAAATTCTGGGAATCCCGTACACCGGTTCCGGCCCTTTGGGTTCCGGATTATGTATGGATAAACATTTGTCAAAAATGGTTCTGGCCCATCATGGTCTGCCCACGCCGGAATGGATAATGCTCCGGAATCATCAATCGGTTCAACTCCCCTTTGATTATCCCGTGGTTGTCAAACCGAATGATTTGGGCAGCACCATCGGTTTATCGATTGTCGAACTGGAGCCTGACGTAGAACCAGCGATTGAAAACGCATTTCAACATGCCGATTCGGTCATGATTGAGCGTTTTATTTCCGGCCGGGAACTGACCGTGACCATCCTGGATAACCGGGCGCTGCCGATTGTGGAAATCCGGCCGAAACACGGAATCTATGATTATGAATGCAAGTATACTTCCGGGATGAGTGAGTATATCTGTCCGGCGGAAGTACCGCCCGATTTAACCGGGGAAATTCAATCCCTGGCCGAAACAATATTTTCCGTATTGAAAGGGCGGCATTACGGTCGCATTGATTTTCGTCTGGACGAGGAGAATCGTCCCTGGTGTCTGGAAATGAATACCCTGCCGGGAATGACCGACACCAGCCTGGTTCCCAAAGCTGCCGCCGCTGCGAATATGGATTTCAATACATTGGTCAATACCATGGTAAAACTGGCCTTACAATGAGTGATTTAACCTGGATTGCCGTCTATACGAAACCGCGTCACGAAAAGAAGGTGAAGGATGAATTCGATCAACGCGACATCGAATCCTACCTGCCCCTGATCCGTCAAAAACGACGCTGGAGCGACCGGATGAAGTGGGTGGATATGCCCCTGTTCCGAAGCTATATTTTTTCCAGAATAGAATTGAAGAATTCGATTTACGTATTGCAAACTCCCGGGGTTCACCATATTGTGAAAATCGGCGGCGTGATTGCCCGTGTCCGGGAGGAGCAGATTCAGGCGGTAAAGATTATGTTGGAAGGTGGGGATGACCCGGAAGCGGAAGACTATTTTTCCGTCGGCGATGAAGCCGAAGTCATCGGCGGTCCGCTGAGAGGGCTGAAGGGCATGGTCATTCGGAAATCTTCCGGTGATCGGCTGGTGGTCCGCATTGACGCCATTCAGCATGCCATATCGGTCCAGATTGATCGGCGGTTTTTACGAAAGGGGAAATCGGTTAGTGGCACTCCGGTTTTATAATACGCTCTCCCGAAGAAAAGAACGCTTTCAACCCCTGGAACCGGGGACGGTAAAGCTGTACACCTGCGGACCGACGGTGTATGATCAGGCGCATATCGGAAATTTCAGGACGTTTCTGTTTGAAGATGTGCTGAAACGACACTTACTGCTGCGGGGGTTCAACGTCATCCATGTAATGAATATTACCGATGTGGATGATAAAACCATACGGCGCTCCATAGAACAGAATGTTTCCCTGAAAGCTCTCACGGACATTCATACCAAAAGATTTTTTGCCGATTTGGAAAATTTACGTATTCTGCCGGCTGATTATTATCCCCGGGCAACCGACTATATTGAGGATATGCAGGCCACGATTCAACAGTTGATCCGGAATGGCGTGGCGTACGAAACGGAAGATGGATCCGTCTATTTCTCCATTGCAGCTTATCCGGATTACGGGAAATTGGCGCATCTGAAACCGAATGAAATGCAATCCGGCGAAAGGGTGCAGTCTGATGATTACACGAAGGATAATCCCATGGATTTTGTCCTCTGGAAATCCTGGAAGCCGGAGGATGGCCCGGTGAAATGGGAATCGCCGTGGGGACCGGGACGACCCGGTTGGCACATCGAATGCTCGGTTATGTCCACGAAAATCCTGGGGGATGAATTTGACATTCATTGCGGTGGGGTGGATAATATTTTTCCGCATCATGAAAATGAGATTGCCCAGGCGGTATGCGCCACCGGATCGACCTTTGCCCGTTATTGGATTCATGCCGAACATCTCATGGTGGACGGCGGAAAAATGAGTAAATCGCTGGGGAATTTTTATCGGCTTTCCGATTTAACCGATAAAGGGTACCATCCCGCCGTTATTCGTTACATGTTGCTGAATTCCCATTACCGGTCAAAGTTGAATTTTTCCTTATCCAAATATGAAGAAAGCCGGTCGGCCCTGGAGCGGATAACGGCCTTGCGGGACCGCTTAATGGATCGCCAGCCGGATTTTGCAAAACCGGAGAATGTGGTGATCACCGATACCGGGGAATCTATTCTTACCGCTATGGATGATGATTTGGATGTGCCCGGCGCTCTGGCGGTGATCTTTGACTGGGTCCGTGCGATCAATGGTCGATTGGATGAAAGAAAAATGGCGAAGGACGATATCCTGAACGGGCTTTTTACTCTGGATCTCATCGACCGCTTGTTTGGCTGGTTACCGGAAACCGGGGCTGATCGTGTTCCGGCGGACATCCTGGACCTGGTTGCCCGGCGTCAGGCGGCCCGGGAAGCCAAAAATTGGAGTTTGGCAGATGAATTACGCGCTGAAATCAGGGAACGGGGATGGAGTGTGAAGGACACACCGCAAGGCCCCAAATGTTCGAAGGAAATTTAATTCACCTTCTGAAGATCCGTCAGGATTAAGGAATATTCAATGGAATTAAAGCTACCATCGCTTCAAGCGATGGTAGCTTTTCAAGAACTGAACCAAGGAGGATAGATGAAACAAGAATGCCTGCTCCCTTTTGTGTGGCTCACATGGCTTGGGTTACCTGTGTTGGCGCTCATTCTTGGGTTGTCTCAGAGCTGGCTGGCTGCGGTCTTTGTGCTCCTGGTCGGTGTCGTCGTCCAGATCGCTTACATCCGCTGGTTTCCTCGAATTTCCCGATGGATTGGCTACGGCTCTGTCAACGATGTGCCCGCCGAACATACATTGTTAAGCACTACCGCGCCGAAAGTAATACTGTATACTGCAAATGTTTGTCCCTTTTGCCCGATTGTAAGACGGCGACTTATCGAGCTGAAGCAGCAGATGTCTTTTGAATTGGACGAAGTCGATGTGACTTTCAAGCCGCAGATTGTACTGCAGAAGGGCTTGCGAAGTGTTCCGGTCATTGAGGCCGGTAACCGCTTCCTTGCGGGAAATGCAACGTCGGCTCAGTTAGTGGCGTTTCTGACGGAAGCCGCACAGGCGTCGGAGTCAACCACCTAACCAGCGCATATAACCGACCTTGCTCCGCTACGCTCCGCAGGGCAGCTGAATTGCGATCCTTTAATAGTATCATTGTTCCGACTATTCTAAGAAGGTGTGTACACCAACCTGCAAATCCGGTTTTAGTGAACGAAGAGGTTTCCGCGTTTTATTAGCCCTGTTCCTTTTCATTTGAGTATTAGAAATCATGATGTAAATTTCTTGGCTTTTTTCAGAAGTAAAATCAAGAATTCAGAGGATGGAATCATGAGTAGAGTTTGTGATGTGACCGGAAAAAAACCTATGTTTGGCAATAATGTCAGTCACGCGCATAATAAGAGCCGCCGCCGGTTTAATGTGAATTTGCAGCGGAAAAAATTCTGGTTACCAGATGAAAACCGGTTTATTACTCTGACGGTCTCGACCAAAGGAATGCGGATTATCGATAAAAAGGGTATTCGGAAAGTCGTGAACGAACTGCGCGCTCAGGGAATGAAAATCTAATATCTTCCCCTTTAGGACTATTTAGGTCAAAAAAAACCCTCCGTTCGGAGGGTTTTTTTTGTTTTAATACCGGATTCAGTCTTGCAATCGTCTCAGGTACGTCGGAATCTCAATATTGTTGGGATTGGCGTACGGGGTCGAATCATCGAAGATGAACCGGGGTGTCTTTTTCACGGGAATAAACTCCTCGTCCGACACCGATTTCTCTACGGCCAGGGGTGTATTGTAGCGTTCGGAGAGTACTTCCGTATGCGGCGTTTCCCGAGGGTGTGATTCCGCAGGAGTCATCATTTCGGCGGTTCTCACCGTTTGTGGATTAAAGCCGGTAGCGATAACCGTAATTCTGATTTCATCGCCCATGGATTCATCGATCACGGTTCCGAAGATCATATTGGCTTTGTCACCGGCTTCTTCCCGGATAATAGCCGTAGCGTCATCGATCTCATGAAGGGTGATATCCTTATTCCCGGTGATATTAATCAGGACGCCCTGGGCGCCATTGATGGATCCATTGTCCAGCAAGGGGCTGGAGATCGCCTGTTGGGCCGCCAGGACCGCCCGTTCTTCGCCGGAAGCGATACCCGTTCCCATAACGGCATCGCCCATGTTTTTCATCACGGTTTCCACATCGGCAAAATCCAGGTTGATTAATCCATGCACATTGATCAGATCGGAAATTCCTTTGGCCGCCTGGAGCAGGATGGAATCAGCCTGTTTGAAGGCATCGATAAAGGAAGTCCCTTTATCGACAATCGACAGGAGGCGCTGGTTGGGAATAATTATTAGAGTGTCGCAAAATTTCCGCATTTCTTCAATGCCGGTTTGGGCACGGGCCAGGCGTTTCGGACCTTCGAAGGCGAAGGGCAGGGTAACGATACCGACGGTTAACGTATCCATTTCCTTGGCCAGTTTGGCCACGACCGGACTGGCTCCCGTTCCGGTACCGCCGCCCATTCCGGCCGTTATAAAGACCATATCGGCGCCCTGGGTCAGGGCCGCCACGGCCTCCTGGTCCTCTTCGATCGCCTGACGGCCTTTGTCGGACTTGGCGCCGGCACCCAGTCCTTTCGTTAAATCGCGACCAATCTGAATTTTATGGCGGGCGGCATTGTTATCCAGGTCCTGGGCATCGGTATTGATGACGATAAAATCCACACCGGTCATTCCCTGTTCAATCATGCGATTGACGGCATTTCCGCCGGCACCGCCGACTCCAATGACCTTCAGTTTGGCCTTCTGTTCAGCCAGATCATCAAACTCAAAATACATACTCAAGCTCCTTTCACGTTGGGGATCATCATTGAATTAAAATAAGTCTTTGAACCAGTTGCCGATGTTTTTCGGTACGTCCTTCCATTTGAAGGATGATTTTGTTGGCGGGGCATAGTCTTCCTGGTGAACACCCCAGTTGAGCAGTCCCAGGGCCGTGGCAAATTGAGGTTCGCTGGCCACATCCAGGACGCCCCCGAAACCCGTTGGAATTCCTACCCGCGTTTTCATATTCAAAACATTCTGGGTCAGCGCAGCCAGGTTTTTCAGGTTGGCGCCCCCGCCGGTGAGAACCAGTCCATAAGTAATTTTTTCGGATATATCGGCACGATGGATTTCCCGGCCGATCAAATGTAAAATTTCTTCCATCCGCGCTTGGACATAGCGGGAAAGTTCGTGCTCGGACATGGTACGGGAAACGGCGTCATTCTTCCCCGGCAGATCAAAGGATAATTTGGGTGATGCCATGGAGGCCAGGGCGGAGGCGTATTTAATTTTAATTGCTTCCGCTTCCTGAATTCCAATTTGTAACATGACCGCAATATCATTGGTTATCAGATCGGCTCCGTACGGAACCACGCCTGTGTGTCGGATTCCACCCTCCGTATAGACGGTAACGTCACAGGTCCCGGCGCCAATATCCACCAACACCACGCCCAAATCCTTTTCGTCCTGGTCCAAGGTAGATAGGGCCGAGGCCAATCCCTGGAAAACAATCCCTTCCACGGTTAATCCCAGGTCTTCGACGCAGCGGGTTAAATTGGAGGCGGCGGAATGGGCCACGGTGACCAGATGCACGCGGGCTTCCAGTCGGCGGCCGGACATGCCCAGGGGATTCTTAATTCCTCTCAGCGTGTCCAAAACGTATTCCTGGGGCAGAATGTGTAAAATGTCGCGATCCACCGGAATATTAATGGCCTTGGCAAATTCAATTGCCTTGTTAATATCGTCTTTGACAATCCGACGATCTCCGGAAATCGGTACATCCGCGGAATTCAGCGGAATGGCGCCCTGGGTGTTGATACCCCGGATATGGTCGCCGCTGATGCCGATACACAGTTGCTCGACTTTCACACCGGCCATGATTTCTGCCTCAGAAATCGATTTCTCAATTTCTTCGATGATGTGGTCGCGATTAATCAACGTTCCGTTTTTCATGGCCGTGGAGGGCGTTGAACCGATACCCAGGAGTTTGATGGTGTCATCATTTTCGCCGGTTTGGGCAATGGCGCAGCAAATCTTGGAGGTTCCCACATCCAGACCGGCAAAAATCGAATTGTCCTGTCGAAAATTCATTCCCATTATGAATTCCAGTCCCTGGCAATAATTTGGTTATTAAATCGTAAATCGAGTGAACGGAATGACGTGAGCAGAATTTCCGGCGGCAGAACCCGTTTGAATTCGCGGAGGGTCAATAATTTTTCCTTCACCTGGCCATTTCCGAGGAAAATTCGTGTCGGATGCTGCGTTAACACCAGTTCCAGTTCATCGTTGGCGTTAAAGCGGACTTCCGATATTTCGGTGTATAATTTGGGGAAAATGTCCATCACCAGGTGAACAATCGCAACCGCATCCAGTACTTTAACGGAAAGCGACTGGCGACCGAGGGGATAGAGTTCTTTGGCCGGATTCATATTCGACAGCATGGGCAAATGCATCACCAGTTCCGGATGCGTCACCGGTAAAACGATTCCTTCCCGGTCCACCAGTCGGATCGGGTCCGTATTCAATGCGGCGATCGGCTCACGTTCCAGAATTTCCATTTTCAGCGCATCCGGAAACTGGCGACTGATCCGGACGCCTTTGATGTAGGGATCATTTTCCAGGGCGTTGACAATATCGTCCACATCCAGGGTGAGCAGCGTGGAATCGGCTCCCGGCCCGATATAATCGCGGTACGACTGTTCCGTGTTTAACTGTGCGCCAAGTACCCAGATGTTTTTCAGATCCAGTTGATGACTGAACCCGGCCCAGGCAACTGCCATGGGAATCAATAAGGCGAAAACCAGGATGAAGATGACGCTGGTAGCCAAGCTGGGATTCAGACGGGGAGTAATGGGAAGCCGCCGTGCCATTCAGGAACCTGCCTCCGGCAGTTGGTCATAATAGGTCTGGCTGTATCGCCAGATGGTTCCGGCGCCCAGAGTGATAACCATATCGCCGGGTTGAACAATTGTATTCAATCGCGGGATAATATTTTCAATGTCCGGTTCATAATATACCTTGCGATGACCCAGTTCCTGGGCCGCATCCGCGACCAGTTTTCCGGTTATGCCTTCGATCGGATCTTCCCGCGCCGGATAAACATCGGTAACAATCAACACATCGCTGCCCAGAAAATTCCGTGCGAAATCACGGTAGAAATCTCTGGTTCTGGTAAAAAGATGCGGTTGAAAGACAGCCACTATGCGTCGATCCCATCCTGTTTTGGCGGCCTTCAGTGTGGCTTTGACTTCCGTGGGGTGATGGGCATAATCGTCCACGACCATAATATCGTTCCGGATGCCCTTGATGTCAAAGCGTCGACGCACCCCGCGATAGGCGGCCAATCCTCTGGTAAGAGCGGGGAAATCCAAATCCATTTCCAAGCCGATAGCTACGGCTGCCAAGGCGTTGCTCACATTATGAATGCCTGGTACGTTGATCGTCAACCGGCCAAGCATTTTCCCATGATGAATGACGGTGAAGGAAGTGCGTACCTCATCGAACTGAACATCTTCGGCCTGAACATCGGCCTGATTGGAAAATCCGTAGGTGATTAAGGGACGTTTTATCCCGGCGATGATTTCCTGAACTCCCGGCGAATCAATGCACACGACAACGGAGCCGTAAAACGGGACCGAGTTGCAAAATTGACTGAAGGCTCCCTGCAAATCCTCCAGATCCGCATAACAATCAGTGTGCTCCAGTTCAATATTGGTCACCACGGCCAGGGTGGGTTTCAGCATGAGAAAACTGCGGTCGTATTCATCGGCCTCAACGACAATAATATCGCCCTTTCCCAGCTGGGTATTGGATTTCAGGGTATGAACCAACCCGCCAACGACCAGCGTGGGGTCCATTCCTGCATCAGTGAGCAAGGCACCGATCATGGAAGAAGTGGATGTTTTTCCGTGCGTTCCGCCAATGGCGATCGAGGTCTCTTTCACCGAAATCAATTCCCCAAGCATTTCTGCCCGGCGAATGATGGGGATGTTTTTTTCTCTGGCGGCTATTATTTCGGGATTGGTATCCCGTACGGCGCTTGAATACACCAGTACATGGGAGTCGTCCAGGTTTTCCTTCCGGTGACCCGTGAATATTTCCGCCCCCAGGGAGGCCAGGCGTCGGGTAATTTCGGATTCCTGCAGATCGGAACCGGAGATTTCAAATCCCAGATTTAACAACAGTTCAGCAATACCGCTCATGCCGATACCGCCAATGCCCACAAAATGCAATTTTTTCACTGATCGAAACATCAGGCCTCGCATACGGTTAAAATTTGATCCACAATATCCCGGGTGGCATCCGGTTTGCTCAGTTCCAGAGCCTTCATCCCCATATTCTTTAGTCGATCCGGAGCAACAATTAAGGTAATTATGGTCTCGAAGAGATAATCCGCGCTCAGGTCACGTTCATCCAGGACGACTGCGGCCCCATGGTCTTCCAGGGAAAGGGCGTTCCGGGTTTGATGATCCCCGGCGGCCCCGGGAAAAGGAATCAAAATGCTGGGTTTTCCACAGACCGCAATTTCGGCCAGGGCCAGGGCTCCCGATCGTGACAGGATGAGATCGCTCACGGCATAGGCATCGGCCATATCCGACAGGAAGGGAATTACACGAATCCGATCGGATTCATACCGTGAATAATTGTCGTAATGGGATTGGCCCGTTTGCCACAGAACCTGAATTCCTTTTTGTTTCAGCAGGTCAACCATGGAATTCATGAACCGGTTCAAGGGCGTTGAACCCTGTGAGCCGCCAAACAGGAACAGGATCGGCTTGTCGCCGCTGAATCTGAATTTATTCAACCCGCGCTCACGAGAACCGAGATTGATCCCCTTGCGCACCGGATTTCCAGTCACTACTTTCTTGCCGTTGATCAGGGAATCCACATCCTCAAATCCAAGACAAACCAGGTTGGCGCGGTGTGCGTACCAGCGTGTTGTGATTCCCGGGTAGGAGTTTTGTTCCTGGAGCACAACCGGTACTTTCATCTTCAATGCCGTCCGAACCGGAATTGCACTGGCATAGCCCCCGGTGCCGATGACAATGGAAGGATTGAGCGATTTCATCACTTTGCGAACGCGATACTGTGAGCGGGGAAGACGAATTGGCAACAGAAAATTTCGTCCGATTGCGGAGGGATAAATCCCGCGCTGTAATCCACGAACCGGCACCAGTGTAAAGGGATGAGGGCGAAGGGGCAGTACTTCGGCTTCGATTCCGAAGGTAGAGCCGAAATAATGAATCAGGGCCTCCGGTCGACGACGTTTCAATTCTTCGCCAATAGCTATGGCGGGAAAAAGATGCCCGCCGGTGCCGCCACCGGCAATTGCGATTTTCAGCCTTTCAGCCACGTCGTGTCCTTCCCCAGCCCTGGTGACTCACACGAGCCCTCCGTGACCGGCTTATATTCAATAAAATACCCATACTGGCCAGGGACACGACGGTTCCGGAACCGCCATAACTGATGAGCGGCATGGGAAGACCGGTGACCGGCAGGATGTTGGAAACCACAGCCGCATTGATAAAAGCATACAGGATAAAAGTAAAGGCGATACCGATCGCGATGACAATTGCAAACGGATCGGTGGAACGTTTGGCGATGGCAATTCCTCGTTGAAACACAATGAGAAACAAGGTCAGGAGGATAATGGTACCAAATAAGCCCAGTTCCTCGCCGATAATCGCCATGATGAAATCGGTGTGCGGCGCCGGTAAGAAAAGATTCTTCTCAATACTGTTTCCCAATCCCATTCCCCAAAAACCGCCGTTGCTCAACGAGATTAATGCTTGAGTGGTCTGGTATTTTCCTTGTGAAAGGGCATCGGACGCCTGAAACCAGGCCAGAACCCGCTGCAGGCGGTAGGGACTCATGAGCACAACGGGAACCGCCAGCGTCAGGGCAGCCGTGGCCGGAAAGACTAGCCGGGAAAAGGGAACTCCGCCGATAAACAACAGGGTGAATCCAATAATTCCAATCATGGCGGCGCTGCTAAAATCGGGTTGAATGACAATCAGTCCCATGACCGTCCCCAGAACGGCAAGGGCGGGTAGGACGCCTTTTTTGAAATCAGTGAGATATCGTTTATTGCGATCCACGTACGTTGCCACAAATACAATTAATGCCAATCGGGCTACATCGGCTGTCTGGAGGTGAAAACTGCCGATTTCCAGCCAACGAGCCGTTCCGGACGCTCCCGAAAGGACATGGAGGATTTTTGTCAGCACCAACAGAATGATCACCACCGCCACGCCGGGGTAGGCCAATAATTTCAGGCGTTTATAATCATAGCGAATGAAAAAGAACATAGCTGACAATCCTAAAAAGAGGCGCCATAAATGCGCTTTCAGAAAAACCATATCGGACTGATACCGGGATTGGGTGAGGGAAAGAATGGAACTGGCACTGTACAGCATGACTGCTCCGCCGGCGCAGAGGACCAGGATGGTGACCAACAACCAGCGATCACAATCACCGAGGAATGTATCGATCCATTTTTTCATGCTGCTTTTAATTCCTCCACCCATTTCCGAAAACGGATACCCCGTTCCTCAAAATTGGAAAATTGATCGAAACTGGCACAACCCGGGGATAGAAGCACGATATCTCCCGGGCCGGCCAGTTCGTAGCTCAACCAAACGGCATCTTTAAGACCCTCCACCAGGAAAGGTCTAACCGCATCCCGTAAAGCCGTTTCGATTATCTGTCGAGCCTGGCCATACACGATGATGGCCTTAACATTGTGCATATAGGGAATTAATTGGGCAAAATCGCCCCCTTTGTCTTTCCCGCCCAGGATGAGCAGAACCGGACGGGAAAAAGATGCCAGCGCCACTTTGACCGAATCGACATTCGTGGCCTTGGAATCGTTGAAATAGTCCACCTCATTTACCGTCCGGATATGTTCCAGACGATGTGCAATGCTTTGAAACGATTTCATCACGCTGGCGATATGGGCCGGGGAGATTCCCAGGCAGGAGGCGCAGGTGGCGGCAGCCAGCATATTGGATAGATTATGGTAGCCGGGGAGGGAAATTTCGGATACGTCCAGAAGTTTTTCGCGCGGATGCCCGGTCATCACCGAATCCTGAACCAATTCAAAGCGTGATTCATCGGACGGGGCCATGGTAAATGGCTCCAGATGGCAGATACTTTCTGAAAAATAGGAGTGCAGTTTGGGGTCATCCTGATTGAAAACCACCGTATCCTCGCCGGTACAGAATTTTACCATATCCAACTTGGCCTGGTAATATTCCGTTACCGATGAATAGCGGTCCAAATGATCCGGGGTCAGGTTTAAAAAGACGGCAATTTTGGGTGCAAATGTTTGAATAAATTCCATCTGGAAGCTGGAAATCTCCAGTACATAGAGCCGCCTGGGATCGGGATCGGATAAATCCTCCAGAATCAGTTCGGAGAAGGGAACGCCCATATTTCCGCCTAATTTTCCATGAACCGAATCGGTCCGGCACATGGCCGCAAGAATATGGACAGTCGTGGTTTTTCCATTTGATCCGGTGACGGCAACGACGGGGTAGGCTGACTGTTGAAAGGCGAATTCAATTTCTCCGATGACCGGAATATCCAGGGCTTGTGCTTTTTGAACAATTTCGGCGTTTTTCGGAACACCGGGAGAAATTACCATTACGTCCGCTTCATACAGGCGGGCGCTGTGTTGTCCCAGCTCTCCTTCAATTCCCATTTCCTTCAGATTCATCAGACGCGATTCCAGGGTATCCGATGAGGCCGGATCACTGATAAAAACATCTGCTCCGAGTGTCCGGGCCAGGCGGGCGGCGCTTCGACCACTTTTTCCCAATCCAATCACGGAGATCCGTTTCCCCCGTAGTTGTGTACCGGATTTCATCTAGCGAATCTTGAAGGTTGAAATTGAAAGAATCGCCAGCAGAATTCCCAGAATCCAGAATCGTATCACGACTTTCGATTCGCTCCACCCCCGGAGCTCATAATGGTGATGGATGGGCGCCATTTTGAATATCCTCCGGCCCGTACCGGTTTTGGATTTTGTGAATCGAAAATATCCCAGTTGAAGGATAACGGAAATGGTTTCCCAGACAAAGACTCCGCCAATAATGACCAGTAATAATTCTTTTTTCAATAAAATCGCCAGACTTCCCAGCGCAGCTCCGGAAGAAAGCGATCCCACATCACCCATGAATATCTGAGCCGGGGGTGCATTGTACCAGAGAAAACCGAGACAGGCGCCGGCCATGGCCGATGCAAAAATAGTCAATTCTCCCGCTCCGGGCAGATAGATGATGTTGAGATAATCGGAGAAATCCACCCGTCCGGTGATATAAGCGATGATCCCGAATACCGCGAAGGCGATCGTCAGCAAGCCCGCCGCCAGTCCATCCAGCCCGTCAGTAATATTGACTGCGTTGGATGCTCCGGTGACGACGATCAGGACGGTCAGGGGATAGATCCAGCCCATATTTAATAAGGTGTCTTTCAGGAATGGAACCGATGTGGAACTCCAACTGGTTCCATACATGTGTGAGAAATAAATCCAGGCGGTAATCACAATTCCCAGGATGATCTGCCCCGTTAGTTTATAACGGGCGATAAGTCCTTTTTCATAATGCCGGATATTTTTTAAAAAATCATCCAAAAATCCGATCAGTCCCATCCAGATTGTGGAGAGTAAAACGATTTGAATGTATATGTTATCAAGCCGTGCAAACAGCAGAGTGGGGAGGAGGACTGCTCCAAGGATCAGCACTCCCCCCATGGTTGGCGTGCCCCTCTTTTGTTGGTGTGATTCCGGCCCGATGGACCGAATGGATTCACCAATTTGATATTTTATCATCCAGCGGATAATCGGAGGACCGATCAGGAAGCTGATCGCCAGGGCCATTAGAGCGGCCATGGCGGCCCGGAAGGTGATATATTGAAAAATATTCAATCCTGAGATATGTTCGCGAAGGGGGAATAGGAGATGATAGAGCATTATTTTGACTCCAAATCCCGTATGATCGTTTCCATGGCCATTCCCCGGGAACCTTTGATCAGCAACACATCACCCGGTTGGCAAAATCGTTGCAATTGTTCCGCCAACCGCTCCTTGGTTTTGAAATGAAAGGAAGGGTATCGCGCCGAGGCTATCCGGGTGACAATTTCGGAATATTTTCCGGTTGTAAATACGGCATCAAGAGACGTATCCAGACAGGCGCGACCGACTTGGGCGTGAACTTCCTCCGTAGCAGGACCCATTTCGAACATATCCCCAAAAACAAAAATTTTACGGCCCCGGCCGGAAAATTCAGCGAGGAAACCCAGGGCCGTCTGCGTGCTCTCCACATTGGCATTGTATGTGTCGTCAATGATAGTATATCCATTCATTTTCCGAACCTGGCAGCGACCACTAACCGGGGAAAACCGGGGCGTTAAGCGCTGAATAGCCGACCATTCCACGCCCAGGGTCACGGCCATTGCGGTGGCGGCCAACACATTTTTCTTCAAGGCCGGATTTGGTTCCGGTACTTTTATCGAGTGATCATTGATGATTATTGCGGTATGATCGTTTGATTCAGTTTCATGGCGGGCATGAAAATCTGCTGATGGATCAAATCCAAAGCGGATTGTTCGGGCTGATGGTTTTACTTGTGCACAATTCGGATCGGAAATATTCAGGAAAGCGACATCCAGTCCGGAAGCAGTAAGCAATCGGGATTTTTCCGCCAATACACCTTCCACCGATCCAAATCCTTCCAGATGGGCCGGGGCAATATTGGTTACAATTCCGTGGGTCGGTTCCGCTATTTTTGTTAAATACTCAATATCGCCCGGTTGATTGGCTCCCATTTCGAGTATGGACACCGAATATTTATTTTCCAGGGTCAGAAGCGTGATGAGCGGGAGTCCGATGGACGTGTTAAAATTTCCCTCGGTGGCATGAACGAGTCCCTGGTCTGCCAAATAATGTTTTAATAATTCCTTGGTGGTCGTTTTTCCGTTGGATCCGGTAATACCGATGACGGGAATGGAAAACGACCGCCTCCATTGTAATGCCAATTCACCCATAATTCGGACTACCGAATCGACGATACATTGCTGAATAGGAAAATCCGTAGTTACCTGATGGGTGCCCAGAACGGCCAAGGCTCCGGCCCGGGCGGCGGAGTCAATGAACTGATGGCCGTCTACTTTTTCTCCCGGGAGCGCCAAAAAGAGGTCGCCGGGAATGATTTCGCGATTATCGGTGGA
>JAADFQ010000229.1:2675-16836 GCA_013152835.1 FCB group bacterium | reverse complement strand
ACCGGGTTAATAACAAGGTGTTCATTTATCCCGAGTTTCGATCAGTGGGGGACATCAGTCTGTCCAACATCCGGGATATGATTGACTTCTTTAAATTAACGGAGATATTAATTATCGATCAAATATGGGGAATCAATGAACCGGCATATATCAGGGATCATGTCAATCGCTCGGGAATCAATTTATTAAGAGGTCAAACTCCGCAGGGAAAACATCCCATGTTTCCGGATATGGGGAATATATATACAGTTGTGGACGATCTTCACCCGGTTACTGTACACACCCTGGGACCGAACCACATAAGTAGAGAAAAGAATACGAAGATCATAACAAGCCGCTGGGCAGGCATCTGGTCACCTGCATTTTCATATTTTGGATTGAAAACAGGTGCGGTAAACCAGGAGGCAATGACGCAATGAAAAAACCAACCTTGCAAACAAGTGTTCTTTGGTTGGGGTCAATTGCTTTTGCATTGTTTGTTATTGATTGCGCCCCCAACCAGATAAAAATATTTCATTATCCGACGACAAGAAAAGACACGTCTGTCGTCGATGATTATTTTGGTGTTAAAATTAAAGACCCTTATCGTTGGTTGGAAGATGATCAGTCAGAAGAAACCAAGGCCTGGGTAAAAGAACAAAATTCAATAACGTTTGATTACCTGAATAAAATCCCATTTCGTCAAAATATACATGACCGTCTGACAGAACTCTGGAATTATCCCAAATATTCGATTCCCTTTCAAAAAGCAGGACGAATATTTTATTATAAGAATGACGGATTGCAGAACCAATCCGTTTTGTATATGCAGGAATCTCAAGAGGAGCAAGCGACCGTACTTCTTGATCCAAACACGTTTTCGGACGATGGGACAGTCGCACTGAAAGGCGTTTATCTTTCCGGCAACGGACGATATCTTGGATATGCAATCAGCAACGGTGGTTCGGACTGGCAGGAATTTTATATTCTGGATTTGACTACCAAGGAAAAACAGCCAGACCATATTCAATGGGCCAAGTTTTCAGGTATGAGTTGGTTTGGCAATGGTTTTTACTATAATCGTTTTCCCGAGCCGAAACCTGGCGACGAACTAACCGATATTAATGAGAATTCCGCTATCTATTACCACCGGTTAGGAACCCTGCAATCGGAAGACAAACTTATTTTCCAGGATCCGGAACACCCAAAACAAACACCCTGGGTGGAGGTGACGGAAGATGAACAATACCTGATCCTTTATCGATCAAAAGGAACGCATGGGACAGCGGTTAAGTTCATGGATTTAACCAAGGATCAACCGACATTTAACGACATTGTATCCGATTTCAAAAATGAGCACGGTGTTATAACGACCGACGGAAAATACATTATAATGTGGACTACCCTGGAAGCGCCGAAGAAGCGTATTGTGAAAATAAACCCGGATAATCCCAACCCGGAAAATTGGGAAACCCTTGTCCCGGAAGCGGAGGATGTGTTGGAATCGGTGTCTACGGCGGGAGAGCGACTTTTTGGACACTATTTACACAACGCAAGTTCTCTGATTAAAGAATTTACGCTAAACGGCGCCACCCTGGATACCATTGATCTTCCTGCTCTTGGGCTGGCCTCCGGTTTCAGTGGAAATCGGGAAGACACCGACGTGTACTATTCATTTACATCCTTTACATATCCCAACACTATTTTTCGATATAACTTAGACACCGGTGAATCAAGGATGGAAAGAGCGAGCCAGGTTGATTTTAATCCTGATGATTATATGGTTAATGAAGTGTTTTATCCAAGCCGGGACGGCACGCCGGTACACATGTTTATAGTTCATCAAAAGGGACTAAAGCTGAATGGAAAAAATCCGACCCTGCTTTATGGGTATGGAGGGTTTAATATCAGCATGAAACCCTATTTCAGCACGAGTAATATGATTTTACTGGAAAAGGGTGGTGTCTATGCTCTGGCCAATTTACGAGGCGGTGGTGAATTCGGTGAAGCCTGGCACCGGGACGGAATGCTGGAGAAGAAACAGAATGTTTTTGATGATTTTATTGCCGCCGCTGAATATTTGATCGACGCGGGGTACACGTCATCAGACCGGCTGGCGATACGCGGCGGTTCCAACGGCGGACTTATGATTGGCGCCGTATTGAATCAGCGACCGGATTTATTTAAAGTAGCCTTTCCTGCCGTCGGTGTTATGGACATGCTACGCTATCATAAATTCACCATCGGTTGGGCCTGGGCTGTTGAATACGGTTCCAGTGACAAAGAAACCGATTTTAAGAATCTGATCTCATACTCGCCGTTGCACAATATTCGGGAAGACGTTTCTTATCCGGCGACATTAATTACTACCGCCGATCATGATGACCGGGTCGTACCCGCCCATTCATTCAAATATGCAGCCACACTCCAGGAAAAGAATCGAGGACCAAACCCGATTCTGATACGAATAGAAACCCGCGCCGGACACGGAGCAGGAAAACCCACGTCGAAGAAAATTGATGAATTAACCGACATGTGGTCGTTTATGTTTTATAATATGGGGTTGAGTTATTAAAAACGGGGATCGGGAGATACCCAACCCCACTAATCGTTAGAACGACTAAGAACTGCAGAAATATCAGCGCCCAGCCTGATATTGTTCAGCGCCAGGGCAATATTGGTTTTCAGTGATTGCCCCTCGGTAAAAGCCACAATTTTCTTCAGTAAAAACGGCGTAACAGCTTTTCCGGATAACCTTAAATTCATAGCTTCAAGTACTGCCTTTTCTATGACCGGAGCCATTGCATCGAGCGGAATTTCATTGGACGCCGGTACCGGATTTGCCACCAGCACTGCCCCGGGAAGACTCAGCTCCTGCCGCTTATTGAAAACCGCGACAATTGTTTCTACGGAGTCCACGCGGGCAGGAACCGGAAAGCCGGATGAACGGGAATAAAAGGCGGGAAATTCATCGGTTTGATATCCCAGAACGGGAATATCCAGGGTCTCCATCATTTCCAGCGTTTTTCCTATATCAAGGATGGCTTTCGCTCCGGCCGAGATAACAATACCCGATGTTCGTGACAATTCCGTTAAATCCTGTGAAATATCGAAGGAATCATTAACATTCCGGTGAACGCCGCCAACGCCGCCGGTGGAAAACACGGCTATTCCCACCCGATTAGCGATTCGCAGAGTAGCCGATACTGTGGTAGCCGCCGAACGTTTTTGGGCCATTACGATCGCCAGATCACGCACCCCGGCTTTGTCAAAATCCTTACGGCGACAGAGCGCTTCCAGTTGAGCATCGTTCAGGCCGACCCGTACTATTCCGTCAAACACGGCAATGGTTGCCGGAACAACACCGTCAGTCCGCGCGAGAGCCTCTGCTTCCCGGGCAAACGCCAGGTTTTCCGGCCAGGGCATTCCATGAGCCAGAATGGTGGATTCCAGGGCCAAAACAGGCTGTTTATTTTTTAGTGCGGCCTGAACTTCAGAGGATAATTTGATCATTAAAGAAAACCGAGTGTTGTACCATAAATGAATACCACGTTTTTTAATCCTGTTTTCAAGGATTAGTCCTTAGGTATCCCGATCCACCGCGCCGTTTTCCCGGTAAATGAACGGTACGCATCGCCGTATAAATTCTCAAGGTACGGTTCCGCCAGCCGGACCGTATATACATAAATCACAACCGCAAATATTCCCGTCAAAGCAAGGGCCAAACCTGATCGACCGGCCAGTGAAATCCCCAAGAGGATGAAAAACCAGCCGACAAACTGGGGATTCCGGCTCCAGGTATATATCCCGGTGGTGATTAACGTTGAAATATCCTGCCCGGTTGATCTGCGCAGGGAACCAAATTCAAGCATTCCCAGGGGTAGTATGATGACCCCGATTCCGAATAAAACCAACCCTCCCGCCATGGCATATGTCCGGTTGAGGGGAAGAAGCCAGATACCATACAAGGACGCCAGCATCAGCGGAACGTGGTGGAAGGCCCACATGACATACCAGAAAAACAGAAGTTTGTTCGTAAAAGTTTCCTTTTTATCGTAGGTCTTTCTTATCCCGGAGAAAACATACGTGCCAATTATCACCGAGATTCCAATTGAAAGACATAAACCGATATACAACCACATCATAGCTCGCCTCTTTTTTATCCCGATATGGAGAAAACCACCCCGATAGCTATCGGGGTGGTTGAATCCTTTTCAATCATCCCGGGATCGGGATGTCGCCCTTATGGGCGTACTTTGCTAGGTACCACGGAATTTTCCCGTGCCTGCACGCCATAGTGCGTTTTGGCACGCAGGCGTGGGGCTCCATTTTTTACTGTTGGATGTTATCGCATAAATATTTTTGTACCAATAGAAAACAGAGGCACGAATCCCAGGAAGCCTCTCCGCTCTCCTGTTCGATTCGAAGGACGTGTAACCTGCGCGATGCACAGAAGGCACCCGGATAAACTGACGATTATCAACGGTATTCTCCGAGATAGAGAGTACCTCGCGCAGGTTACCACGATTTCCGTATTTTTATTGGCTTTCCTGAAATACCCGGCGGCAATACCGGTTTCATTTCCGGAAAGCGGAGTCCGACATGGTGATCGCTTATTTCAGCAGCAACATGCTCTTCACGTTATGAAAATCGCCGGCCTGAATTCGATACAGGTAAATACCGCTGGGAAGATCTCGGCTGTCGAATTGCACCGTGTGATATCCGGCTGCCTGATTTTCATCGACCAGGATTGCTATCTCTTCACCAAGCATGTTAATAACCTTCAGAACCACCCGGCCCCGATTTGGTATTTGATAGGCTATCCTTGTTACCGGGTTAAACGGGTTCGGATAATTCTGGTATAAGGCGTATTCGGCGGGCAGTGGATTGGGCTCATCGTTCACCCCAAGAACGATATCCGTGGCTTTTTGAATCGCGTCATTCAGCAGTGAAACCGTGTAGTCGTGGTTATGCACGCCGCCGCTTTCATCACCCTCGGCCAGAGCCAGGTTGTACTGGGCCTCTTCCAGCATCTGCAGTTTGGTTGTATCGGTGCTTCCTGTTAAAAAGCTGACTGCATCAGCGACACGTACACTGGCAACCGAATCCAGATTGGCATATTCGGTCTGCCAGTCCTGAATCGTTGAACGGGCGGAAGCAACATCCATCGTGGTGTGACAACCGGTGCAGGATGCCGATTCCGTACCGTCGTCTTCCGACATAAAGACGGTCCAGCGATGGCCGCCATACACGGAAGCGTTGGTGTCTTCAACATCCCCGATATGCATGTGGCAATCGACGCACTGAATGCCGGGCATGGTTTGAAGGTCCGACACACCGATTCCTTCGGTGCCGAGCGCGATGTCATAGCTTAAATGATCCGTATCGGGAAAACGGAGCGTGCCGTGGCATTTTCCACATAATTCCTGGGAAGTCGTAAGTACTTCATACTCTCCGGTCCCGGAATTGAAGTAAGAAATCGCATCCGGATTATGCTGATTATGACAGGCGGTACAGGTGACCTCGGGCCACAAAGCGGTATTTTGGGGTACGGAGTTTTCGGTGAAAACACCATTTTCGGTCGTAACCATCAAGTCCAAAGCATCCGCCTCGGAAATTCCGCCGTTCAGCAAAACCGTAGTGGAGGCGTGACAGGCAATGCAGTCTTCCTCAGCAATGACATCTTCGGGGCTGGCACCGGCCCATTCTTCGGCAATCTCACCGGCGATGTCATCCTGTCCACCCTGACCGTGTTTACTCAATAGCCAGGCATCCATTCTTTGATGATCATTGTTCGGGTACCGCAAGGTTCCGTGGCACTGTCCGCATAGCGAAGCCACATCGGACACGGCGGCATACTGGGCGGTGGGTGAATTAAAAATAGCCAGTGTCGGCATGGATGAGGGGTGATCAGTAGGGACATCATGACAGGTAACACAGGCATTATCGGGCCATTCGTCGGCATGCTGGGCTTGCGTCGCACTCGTGAAGAGTCCTCCGGTTGTTGAGAAAAAATATCCCAGGGCTTCGGTTTCGGTCATTCCGCCATTGGCGATGATCGCAGTGGCGCCGTGACAGGCAATGCAATCCTCGGCATCCTGTCCGGAAATCACGGAATCCGGAGGTAAACCGGCCCATTCTTCCGCTAATTCACCAGCCACATCATCTTGGGTATTTGCGTGGTGACTCAGCAGCCAGTGACTGTTTTCCGTGCTGTGGCACTGACTGCAATTGAGCGCGGACTGGGCAGCCAGTTGAACGGGAATAAGGAAAAGCGGAATAAGGATTAGCCGCAAACATGATTTGGTAGAATCAGACATTGTATGCCTCCTTTTTTGTAAAACGAGTGAAAATACCGGATGCGTGGTTGAACACGACCGGCGGTTCTGGTTGAAGGGCTGTCTCAGGGGTTCCCACGTGGTTTTTCAGCGGATTGCTGCCGTTGAGATCAGCCGGGTAGAAGGGTTGTTTATCATTATTGGGTAATTCTGTTTGAGAGGCGTCTACCGTAAACCAAAGATGAACCACCTCACCAATACCGGGACATCGCCGCATGATAGGTTCAGCGATTATCAGGTAGAAAAGAGATCTTTCCCGGCGATCGTGGTGATGAAAAAATGGACAGTAATATATATCAGGCGTTCGCAGGTTGACGGTCCCTGTCCGTCTGCCGGAAAATATCATATCAGATACCAACGATTCGGTACCGGTTTGACGCCGCAGAACAAGCATCTTAAATCAGGCCGGATCCGGAAATTCAGCAGTCTGAATTCTGTCAGGAAAAGGCCTGCCCCCATTAATTTGGCAATAATTTAGGACTTTAAATCCAGCGGCGCAAGATCAAACCCGGACGGTGAAAAGCCTCTCGCTTAATTAAGTATATCACGATATGGAGAAAACCATCCTGATGACTATCTGACTGTCGGGAACCTGATTCCGGCGGACCGGACTCAGGGTGTTTTCAGAACTTCAGCTCGATTTTTCTCCAGCCGCGATATAAACAAAACCGCCGTATAAATCAGTTACAGTGACATTACGGAAATATTTTTTCATGACCTCCCAAGGTTTTCTCTCTGCAAGATCCAGGGTAACGCCAAAAGGTTTCGTAATGGCAACGCCCATTTTTGTTACCCAGAGTGGCCATTTTTCCGGCTTCTTGAAATCCAGGAGCACGAATCGCCCACCATCAGCAAGGGAATGGGACGCTGCTTCAATAATGTTTTGATACTCCGGGGCCAGCGTAAGCGCGAAGGAAGAAAAAATACAGTTGGTCGTATCCGGGAAGGTATATTTGGCGGCATCGCCCTGTATAAGATGGACATTTTCCCAGCCCTTCTTCTCAACTTTCAACTGCGCCTTGTCCAACATTGCACCCGTGAGGTCCACACCGATTAATTTACCCGTATTCCCCAGATATTCCAGAATGTACGGGAAATTGAGTCCCGTTCCGCAGCCAATCTCCACAACGGTGTCTCCCGGCTTCAGATGCAATTGAGAGACGGCCATCTTTCGGTATTTCGCTTCACGAAACCCAATGAGGTAATAGAGATTTGCGGTAATGTCGTAGCTTCCCGCCCGCTCCCGGTATAAATCGCGAACCGCATTTTTACTTAAGGCCATAGCGCTCTCATTTTATTTTTACGTCCATTCACGTTCTTTGTGGTTGGTGAATAATTAATTGTGCGATACAGGGACCGGAACCGGAATGGGTCTGGGTCTGAAAATGAACTGCCGCAGGCGATCAAAAAATTTTCGCATTATGAAAGTCCGATCTGGATTGCCTGACGACTGAATTGCCGAATCAGTGTCCAATCCTCGTCAGATAGAAGCGGCATTTTCATTGTGACGACAGGCATGGCAGTTCCGTCCAGGCGGCTCCGCCGATACTCCGCCAGATAACGTTTTACCGGATCATGAAATGAAGGCAGTGTTTTTTTGTTCTTTTCCACAGGTCGCTCTTTCTAAGTAGTTTTACCCTCTCATTTCAAGGATTGTGCCGAAGGAAGATCCGAGCCAAAGCGGATCTTCATTACGCCAAATCGACAGAGCAACCTTCAAAACCGGGAAAAATATGCAGAACTGGACCGATCTGAACCCACAAGACGTTGGATTAAGCAAGCGAATCCGTCTTGTGAAGAACAATGCCGGACATATTGCGCTGGTCTTGGACCGGAAAAGCCGGGTTATCCTGAAAGACGGTGAACGGATTTTGCGCATTGCGGCGGCGGTCCGGTCACGTTGGCCCGAAGCACAATTTTCATTGATCACTACGGCTCCGGTCTGCAGTAAAACCACCCATTTACTGGAAACACACCGGATCTCTATTCTCAAAGTGGAGCCGGGTGAACTGTAGGTAAAAGGTTTTTACCGAAACCTGATATTGGGATTCCTCATGCCCAATATCCCCGGTGTTCAGAAAGACAATTCCGCGCTTGAATTCCGTAAACCGTGTTTATGGTGTGCCAACCGGATTGGCGCTGTCCATGGAATTCACAACTGTTACTCTGGTTTCTTCCTTTAACAATCATCGTTCCTTGTTCGATGTTCCCAAATTTCTTGGTCGGCGTCTGGTCTGTCACCCACCAGGCAGCTTTCCCCTTAAAATGATCCGGGTATAATCATACTCCTTGCTTTAGGGGTAGGTGGTATCTAGAGAAAATCCGTAATTTCCGGTCTGGTCAGCGCACGATTTACGCTGAATATCTGAAGATCCTGTCAACACAAGGAAATGACACATGCAGAGGAAAATGGTTACGATCGACGGGAATGAAGCCGCCGCCTATGTTGCTCATCAAACCAATGAAGTTATTGCAATTTATCCCATCACCCCCTCATCGCCAATGGGTGAACATTCCGACGCCTGGTCGGCTTTGGGACGGAAAAATATTTGGGGAACCACCCCAACGGTTGTGGAAATGCAAAGCGAAGGCGGAGCCTCCGGTGCCGTTCACGGCGCGCTGCAAACCGGAGCCCTGACCACAACCTTTACCGCCTCCCAGGGATTGTTGCTAATGATCCCCAATATGTTCAAAATTGCCGGTGAGTTGACCGCGACCGTGTTCCATGTTTCCGCCCGGACGATCGCCACGCACGCCCTGTCGATTTTTGGCGATCACTCCGATGTGATGGCCACTCGCTCCACCGGATTTGCCCTGCTGGCCTCCAACAGCGTTCAGGAAGTGATGGATTTTGCCCTGATTGCCCAGGCCGCCACCCTCAAGAGCCGAATTCCTTTTCTCCATTTTTTCGATGGCTTCCGCACGTCTCACGAGGTAATGAAAGTAGAACAACTCACGACGGATGATTTGAAGGCGCTGGTGGACGACGACTTAATGCTGGCTCATCGCAAACGCGGTCTGAATCCGAATAATCCGGTCCTGCGGGGAACCGCTCAGAATCCGGACGCCTTTTTCCAGTCTCGCGAAACCGTGAACCCATTCTATCTGGTCACACCCGGAATTGTCCAGGAAACCATGGACGCCTTTGCCAAACAGGTGGGCCGCCAGTATCATCTCTTCGATTATGTGGGTGCACCTGATGCGGAACGGGTCATTATCCTCATGGGCTCAGGGGCCGAAGCCGTTCATGAAACCGTGGATTGTTTAACTGCTTCCGGCGAAAAAGTCGGTGTCCTCAAGGTTCGTCTTTACCGACCCTTTTCCGTAGATCATTTTATTCAGGCGTTGCCGAAAACCGTGAAAAAAATCGCTGTTCTGGATCGCACCAAAGAACCGGGAGCCGTTGGTGAACCGCTGTATCAGGATGTGGTGACAGCCCTGGCGGAAAGCCGCCAGAATGGAATCAATCCCTTCGGTGAAAATCCGGTTATTGTCGGAGGTAGATATGGTCTGTCTTCCAAGGAATTTACTCCCGGGATGATTAAGGGTATTTATGATGAATTGTCCGGCGAAACGCCGAAAAACCATTTCACCATTGGCATTCAGGATGATGTGACCCATTCCAGCCTGGAATACGATCCCGACTTCCGTACACCCGAAGAAAAAGTATTTCGAGGGATGTTCTTCGGATTGGGAGCCGACGGAACGGTGGGCGCGAATAAAAACTCAATCAAGATTATCGGCGGCGAAACCGATAATTATGCCCAGGGCTATTTTGTCTATGATTCCAAAAAATCCGGTAGCATGACCATCTCCCATTTGCGCTTCGGAAAAGAATATATTCGCTCCACCTATTTGATCCGAAACGCTAATTTTGTGGCCTGCCACAATTTTGAGTTTCTAAAAACCCTGGATGTTCTGGGATACGTGGTTCCCGGGGGCACTTTTCTGTTGAACAGTCCCTATGAAACCGACGAAGTCTGGGACCACCTGCCAAGAAATGTGCAGAAATACATCCTGGATAAAAAATTGAACTTTTACAATATCAACGCCCTTGAAGTGGCGAAAAAAACCGGTATGGGCGTCCGGATCAATACCATCATGCAAACCTGTTTCTTTGCCATCTCCGGTATTCTCCCCCGGGAAGAGGCCATCCAGAAGATTAAGGACGCCATTCAAAAGACGTACGGACAAAAAGGCGAAGAAGTAGTGCGGAAAAATTTCAATGCCGTGGATCAGACCCTGGCCCATTTACACCAGGTTTCACCTCCGAATCAACTTACCGGAAGCGAACAAAGTCACGCTCTAATTCCCGATTCCGCGCCTAAATTTGTGCGTGAAGTGACATCCCGGCTGATTGCCGGAAAAGGCGATGACATTCCGGTGAGTGCCTTTCCGGTGGACGGAACCTTCCCGGTCGGTACGACCCAGTACGAAAAACGGAATATTGCTACCGAAGTCCCGGTGTGGGTCGAAGACATTTGCATTCAATGCAATAAATGTGTTCTGGTCTGTCCCCATGCGGTTATTCGCCCCAAGATTTATGAAGCGTCTTATCTGAAAGACGCGCCGGAATCGTTCAAATCGGTGAAAGCCAGAGGGAAGGAATATACCGATTCGGAAGTGTACACTCTTCAGGTAGCCGCCGAAGATTGTACCGGATGTGCCCTGTGTGTTGATATCTGTCCGGTGAAGGATAAAACCAATGTGAGCCGTCGGGCCATTAATATGGAGCCGCAGCTGCCGCTTCGGGAAACGGAACGGGCCAACTGGGACTTTTTCCTTTCTCTTCCGGAAATTGACCGCAACCGCATTAAACAGGGAACCTCCCGGGGATCGCAATTGCTCCAACCCTTGTTTGAATTCTCCGGTGCCTGTTCCGGCTGTGGCGAAACACCCTATGTAAAACTGGCCACCCAACTTTTCGGCGATCGGATGATTGTGGCCAACGCCACCGGTTGTTCCTCAATCTACGGTGGAAACCTGCCTACCACGCCATGGACCAAAAATGAAGATGGTCGCGGGCCGTCCTGGAATAATTCCCTGTTTGAAGATAATGCGGAATTCGGGATGGGTTTCCGACTCACCATTGATAAGCAGGCCGAGTTTGCCCGGGAACTGGTTCACTCTTTGAAAAAGGAGATTGGTGCCGAACTGGCGGACGCTCTTTTATCGGCTGACCAATCCGATGAACCGGGTATTTTTGAGCAACGCCAACGGGTAGAACAACTGAATGAAATCCTGGATCGGCTTTCATCGTCGCAGGCCAAACAATTGCGTTCGGTTTCCGATAACCTGGTGAAGAAAAGCGTCTGGATCATGGGCGGCGACGGCTGGGCCTATGACATCGGCTTTGGCGGGCTGGACCATGTGCTGGCTTCCGGACGGAACGTAAATATTCTGGTTCTCGATACGGAAGTCTATTCCAATACCGGTGGACAGGCCTCCAAGGCAACGCCCATCGGAGCCGTCGCAAAATTCGCTTTCTCCGGAAAAGCGTTGGGTAAAAAAGATCTGGGGATGATTGCCATGTCGTATGGCAACGTGTACGTGGCCAAGGTAGCCATGGGCTATAGCGACGCCCAGACAGTACGTGCCTTCATGGAAGCCGAAGCCTATGACGGCCCCTCCATCATTATTGCCTATAGCCACTGTATTGCCCATGGAATCAATATGGCTCACGGGCTGCAACACCAGAAACTGGCAGTGGAAACCGGGCAATGGCCGCTCTACCGCTATAATCCGGATTTGAAAAAGGACGGTAAAAATCCCTTTAAGCTGGATTCCAAAGCGCCTAAATTGCCGATAACGGATTACATCTATACGGAGAACCGGTTTAAGATGCTGACCAAAAGTATGCCGGATCGGGCCCGGGAGTTGGCAGAGAGTGCACAGGAATTTGTGAACGAGCAATATAAACACTATAAATACCTGGCGGATATGAATCCGGCCAAGGCAGAACAGTAGGAGGCCACCATGAAATTAAACACACATTATCTGGGCTTTGAGCTGAAAAACCCCCTGGTTCCGTCTGCTTCTCCGTTTACCCGTGACATTGACATGGTTCGCCAGTTGGAAGATGCCGGTGCACCTTTGATTATCATGCACTCCTTGTTCGAGGAAGAAATCATTCATGAAGACGAGGAACTGGATCACCATCTGACCCACGGTTCCGAGAGTTATTCCGAATCGCTTAGTTATTTCCCGGAGCATCCGGACTACAAACAAAACTGTGAACTCTACCTGGAACAGCTCACGGCTATTAAAAAAGTCGTTTCCGTTCCGGTGATAGCCAGTCTCAATGGTGTCACCACCGGCGGCTGGGTCGAGAAAGCAAGCCTGTTGGAGAGCAATGGCGCGGATGCCCTGGAGCTGAATATCTACCACGTTCCCACGGATCCGACCCAGAATTCGGCTGTCGTGGAAGATTTGTATGTGGAAATTCTAAACGCGATAAAATCCAAAGTATCCATACCGGTAGCCGTGAAACTGGGACCGTTCTTCAGCTCCCTTCCCGCCTTTGCAGGGCGGTTGGAACAGGGCGGTGCAGATGCCCTGGTGCTGTTTAACCGGTTTTATCAACCGGATATTGATTTGGAAGCTCTGGATGTCATGCCGGGACTGGATCTTTCTACTTCCGCAGACATACGGCTTCCGTTACGATGGATTGCCGTCCTTTCCGGCCAGTGCAAAAAAGTGAATTTTGCCGCCTCCAGCGGAATTCACACGGCCGAAGACGTCCTTAAGGTCATTATGGCCGGCGCCGACGTGGCCATGATGACCTCAGCCCTGCTGAAGTTTGGACCAGAACATCTGTCGAAAGTACGGGAGCAAATCGTGGAATGGATGGAAGAGCATGAATACGAAAGCATCAGCCAGATGAAAGGCAGCATGAGCATGGAAACGGTGTTGGACCCGAAGGCCTTCGTCCGGTCCAATTATATGAAAATGCTCAACGATTACGTCTATCGCTCCAAAGGGTAATTTCCGCCTGCGCTAAAACTTCGGCAGCATTGCCACCCGAATCGGATTCTTCTCGAATAATTATTCGAATCTGGATATTTAGCTTTTAGAACAATTACCGTTTATTCAGTTCAGACCTAGCACTGGTTTGCAAATAATGGCCTGTTCATCCGCGGAATTCGTTTTCGTCGGACATGGGAATAACTCTAAATTGAACTTCAACGGTTCACTATTTTTCAAAAAACGAATGCCTTGCTTATGCTTATGAAACCCAAATCACGCTGGTTTATTGTCATTGCGATCATGCTGATCCTGGCCGGGGTTTTCCTGTTCCGGATCAAATTTAGTCACCAACTTCCGGCCTATACCGGAACGCTTACAGTAAAAGGTCTCCGAGCCCCGGTAGATGTGTATACCGATTCCTACGGTGTACCCCATGTTTTTGCCAAAAATGAAGAAGACCTGCTGTTTACCTCCGGATACCTGGTGGCCCGGGAGCGCCTCTTTCAGATGACGGTAATTTCTGCCGCCGCCCACGGAGAACTTTCCACCCTGTTTGGACGGGATCTTCTGGACAGTGATATTTATCTCCGAACCTGGGGCATACCGAAGGTAGCCCGGCGAATGGCGGAAGCAATGAATCCGGAAATCAGACGACTGGTCCAGGCGTATTGCAACGGCATCAATCGCTATATCACCGATTCGGCAGATGACTGGCCCGTGGAATTTAAAATCCTCAACAAAGAACCGCGCATGTGGACCCCGGCGACAGTCTGTGGTCTGGCGCGACTGATGGCGCATGATCTGCAGCAATCCTGGAAACCGGAAATTCTCTTTGGTGCCGTGGCGGAAAATTATGGTCCCGATATGTTGGCGCAACT
>JAADFQ010000229.1:0-2589 GCA_013152835.1 FCB group bacterium | reverse complement strand
ACCTCGGAAAATAAACTCCGGAACCTTCTGGGCGCCGACGGAAAAGCGGTTGGTAGCAATAACTGGGTCATTGCCGGATCCCGGACAGCCACCGGAAAACCCTTGTTAGCCAATGATCCCCATCTGGGATTTACCCAACCGGCCAAGTGGTACGAAATCCATTTGAAGGGAGGACGATTTGATGTCAGCGGCGTCTGTTTGCCGGGATTACCCTTGCCGGTAATCGGACAAAACGCTTCCTGCGCCTGGGGTTTTACCAACGTCATGGCAGATGATATCGATTTTTTCGTCGAAACCACCGATCCTGATCATCCCAATCAGTACCAGGTCGATGGCGTATGGAAAAGCATGATCATTCGCCACGAAACAATTCCCCTGCCCGATGGCAAGGACACCACAATCGTCATTCGGGAAACATCCCACGGTCCGGTTATTTCGGATATTCACCCTCTGCTCAGGCGGGGACAAACCGTGATATCAATGTCCTGGACGGGACATGCGGTTACTGCTGAAATAGAGGCTTTATTCCGGATCGGATCGATGCGCAACTGGGACGATTTTACGGAAGCGGTAAAACGGTTCACTGTTCCGGGTCAGAATATCGTTTATGCCGACACGTCCGGAAATATCGGCTGGCGACCAGCGGTACATATTCCGTTGCGTAAGAACGGTGGTTCGCTGATTCCCCGGGACGGCTCCCGGTCGGAAAATGACTGGCAGGGAACGGTTCCCTTTGATCAGATGCCCTATCTTTACAATCCTCCGGAGGGAATTATTATTACCGCCAACAATAAAACCATCGACGGAAACTATCCTTTTTATATTTCCAACCTTTGGGCCGACCCCAGCCGGGCGATCCGGATTAAAAATCTATTCGGCAACCGCTCCGGAATTACCGTCAAGGATGTAAAAGCCGTCCAACTTGATCAGGTCTCGGCCTATGCCCGGGAAATGATTCCCCGGCTACTTCCCTTGCTTCCGGAACCGGAGAATGAAACCGAGGTATCCGCTCTGAAAATGCTTCGCAACTGGGACGGGAATGAAGGGTCGGATTCTCCGGGAGCCCTGATTTTCCAGACCCTCCTCAGACAGTGCATTATTCAGGTATATCGGGATGAGCTGGACGCCCTGGATCCACAGGCGTTTGCCGCCTATGTGGATTTACCCATGATTCCGCTGCGAAATCTGCAATGGACGCTGGAGGCGGATTCATCGCAATGGCTGGATAATATTCTGACACCTGATTACCGGGAAAACCGGGAGGACGTGGTCGCAACTGCCTTTCACAATGCGGTGCGGGAAATTCAAACGCTGGTGGGCGGAAATCCCGTTTCCTGGAGTTGGGGTGCCGTTCATACGGTAACACATCCTCATTCTCTGGGAAGCGTAAAAATGCTGAACTGGCTCTTTGATTTGAATGTGGGACCCTTCCCCAGTGGCGGTTCACCGACGACCATCAATAATGGTGAATACAAGATCATAGAACCCTACGCCCAGGTGGTGGGACCCAGCATGCGCAGAATCGTGGATTTCAGCGATTTGAATCACACGCAAATGATCCTTCCCACGGGGCAATCGGGACTGCCGGGAAGTCCCCACTATGATGATCAGATACCACTCTATTTAAACGGCAAATATCACACCACAACATTTGATGAAAAGGCCATCCGTTCCGCCGGCATGGACTACCTGAATCTGGTCCCCCGCTAATGAATTTACTGGTGTTTTTTCTGGCGTTAGGGCTGGGCTGGATATTGAAAATCCGGTTTCTCTGGAAGCCCGAGGGAAAAACACACCAGGGATTTCCAACGCCGGTCTTTTTGGGACACCGGGGTTCGCTCCATCAGGAGCCGGAAAACACACTGCCCTCCTACAAGGCAGCTTTACGTGCCGGTTTACACGGGGTGGAAATCGATGTAATTGCCACCCGTGACGACGAAGTTGTCTGTTCCCATAATTTGGAGCGGGAAACGGACGGCCGCGGATTTATCGATGAACACACCTATGCCGATCTGGGACCGGTTCGTACCGGTCTTTCCCGTCCCCGGCTAACCCCCACCGGACTGTATTCCCTGTTGGAAGTAACCAATCGTTTGCCGGAAACAACATTACTGAATATCGAAATAAAATCCTGGCGGGGACTGGATTTGAAAACCGGAATTCTGGTGGCAAGAATGCTGAAAAAAGGTCAAATTCGCCAACCGGTGATTGTATCCAGTTTTAATCCGCTCGTGATTGCCGCCGTGAAGTGGGTTGACGCGACGATTGCCACCGGCCTCATCCTGGAGACGATGGACTGGTTCTGGACGGTTAACTGGTTTCATCCCGATGCGCTTCATCCCACGGCCGAATTGGTGGACCGGAATCTGATTCGGTATGCCCGGGACCGGAACCTGAAGGTGAATGTCTGGACGGTAAACACCCGTCCGGCCATTGAATATCTGTTGGCGATGGGCGTGGATGGAATTATCACCGATTATCCCGAGCTGTGTCCTCAAACCTCATGAACGTTATGGTCCGCCGGGTAAACCTTGACCAGGTACGCCCCTTGCGGCATCGGGTGCTGCGACCCGGGCGATCCTATGATAC
>JAADFQ010000228.1 GCA_013152835.1 FCB group bacterium | reverse complement strand
CACGCCTACGCCGTCTCCCGGCAACCATGCAATTCGATATTGAGACATATTGCTTTCCTATGAGTTACGATTCAGTTGTCAGGCGCCGTTTTACCCAGTTTTCCAGGCCGCCTTCGATGATTAATTCCTGCGCCGCCGGTCCTAACACCGGAAGCGGGTACGTTTGATTTTTCACGGTTAGGGTCGCCGTTCTAAAGTTGAGTTCTGCTTGAATTCCGGTCCGCACCGTAAGTGCCGAGCGACCAAATCTGGTCAATAATTCATCTATCAGCTGTGGGACCTCTAAAACCAGGAACCCGTTGTTCAGGGCATTCCGTTTATACGTCTGGCTAAATGACCCCGCCAGCACCAGTTGAAACCCTCGGGCTTTCAACGCCGTAGCAGCCTGTTCACGGGAACTCCCGGTGCCAAAATTATACCCCGACGCCAAAATATCCCCCCTTTTGACTACCTGACCGAATTCCGGATCATAATTTTCCATCACCACCTGGGCTTGTTGCTCCAGCGTGAAATCATCCAGATAAGTGTATTTCCCGGGGAAAATTCCGTCGGTGTTCAAATTATCGGCAGGACAAAAAACGATCTCCCCGGCAACTATTTCGGGAAATCCGGGAAGCAGAGTTGATTCCTGAGCAGAAGACGAGGATTGTTCAAACCGCTGAATGTCCGCTATTAATTGTGTACCGGATACGGGTTCCGGCCCCGTAATCCGTCCGGCCAGGGCGGAGGCAGCTACCACGGCTGGTGAGGCCAAATAGGCTTCCGCTTGTGGTGATCCCATCCGTCCTTTAAAATTCCGGTTGGTGGCAGAAATCCCCACTTCGCCGTCCTGCAACAAGCCCGTTCCAAGTCCGATGCAGGGGCCACATCCCGGTGGCAGTGGACGCGCGCCCGCTGCAATCAACGTTTGCCAGTCTCCCCGCTGTTCACTGATTTCCTGGACTTCTTTCGAAGCGGCGGCAATATAGAATTCCACCCCCGGCGCAACCTGCTTTCCCCGAACCACCTCAGCGGCTGCGGCCAGGTCGGACACGCGACTATTCACACAAGACACCAGATAGGCTTTTTGGATCGTAATATGCTTGCTTTCAAAAGCACTCACCGGTGTCATGGTTTTTAAATTATGGGGACCGCTAACCGAAGGGGTCACCGTGGACAAATCCAAGCTGATTTCCTGAAAGTACAGGGCGTCTTCGTCCGGAACCGGCAGGGCTGCTTTCAGGTTGGCGATGGTTTCCCGATTGATCCGGGGATGATCGTCGCCTAAACGGATTATCCGGTTTTCCAGCCATTCCAAGGTCGTTTCATCCACAGGAAAGACGCCGGTGAGGGCACCCCATTCAGTGGTCATGTTGGCAATCGTCAGCCGTTCCTCGATGGACAGAGTGGCCACCCCTTCGCCGGTAAATTCCAGCGCGTGATTTAACACTTCATCGTGATTGAATTGTCCCGCCAGGGTAATGATCACGTCTTTTCCCGTGACACCCGGAGATAATGTACCGGTAAGATGCACCCGTGTTACCAGCGGAATTTGCCACCAGGTCCGGCCCGTGGCCCATACAGCGGCGGCATCCGTCCGTACCACCGGGGTTCCCAGACAACCGATACCACCGTACATGTTGGCGTGACTGTCCGATGCCACCGCCAATGTTCCGGGGAAGGCGTATCCTTCTTCGATCATGATTTGATGGCCTATTCCCTGACCGGCAGGATAAAAATCCACACCCATGTCCCGGGCAAAGGATTCAATACCCTCATATTTTTTCAGGTTTTCCCGAGACCGGTCCTGGACATTATGGTCCAGTGCGAACATCGGTTGCCGGGGATCGGCCATTTTTTTGGCACCGATCGCACGGAATTTTTTCATCACCGCGCCGGTATTGTCGTGGGTTAAAATATGGGCGGGCTGCAGAGAAACAAAGTCGCCGCTGTGGACCATCCGGCCCGGCGGTAATCCTACTGTGTATCGCTGGGTAATCTTCTCTATCAGGTTTTGGTGTTTCATCATATCATGATTTAAAAGGTTCAAAGCTTACGAAGTCGGCGTGATGAACAATAATGGATTCCACGCTTCTATATCCCAGGTCCCCTTCTTTGGAATGGGTGGCAATAATATGCTGCACTTCCGGAGGGAGATCAAACCGTGCGGCTAGGGCGGCGCCACTAAAAGGATGACGCACCAGTTTTCCGGCGGAACTGGTGATAAGTTTGCCGTCCACCAGATCATATTCCAATAACTTCCCCACGTCAATCAGGATGGCTCCGGCGATGAGAATATCCATGTCAATCCGAATCTCATCCCCAAAATTGGCTTGCATACGTTTTGCCATATCCACCGCCAACTGACCAACTGAACGCAGGTCCGTTTATGATTCATAAATGATACAGAACAGTCCTTGATCAGCAAGGAAAAAGGAATGGTTTCCAGGTCGTCCGGCGTAAGCACGCTCTGCTCAAGCGCATAGGCCCAGGTATTGATGACCTTTTCCCGCAGGTCTTTATCGGTTATCCATTCAATTTCCGGCCAAAGCTTTATGATAGTTGTTTTCATGATTTTAACCACTAATTACGCGAATTATGCGAATTTTTTGTTTGAATAATCCGTTCATATTTTAAAGAAGTATCGCTAAAGTTTATTAATAAACCTAATTGAAGACCCGTCACATTTAAATAATTAATAACTTGGGCTCGTTCCACTGCTCCCAGTTTTTTTACTGCTTTTAGTTCCACGATTATTTTTCCATCAATCACCAAGTCACAAACAAAATCCTTCAAAGCTTTTCCTTTATAATAAACCGTAAATGGTACCTGAGTTTCATGGGGAATTTCATTTAGTAAAAGTTCTTCTTTCATTGCTTCTTCATAAACCGACTCTAAGAATCCCGGACCCAGAGTTTTATGGACTTCCATGGCGCATCCAATGACTTGATAAGCCAGATCTTTATAAATCAATTCCATGAATAATTTTCTTTAATTTGCGTAATTCGTGCAATTCGCGGTTCTTCCTATATCTTCAATTTTCAATTCTATAAATGCTATCCAGCACCGTGCCGTCGACCCATTTGACAATTCCCACGACTTCATCGCTGAGCTGGGGTTTTGC
>JAADFQ010000227.1 GCA_013152835.1 FCB group bacterium | reverse complement strand
ATATCGTCATCGCCTTCACGAAGCGTCCATTTCACCGGAACTTTGGCACCGATTTCATCATTAGGTTCTCCGCCCTTGAAGACTCGTCGGGCATTCTCAATCGTTGCTGTTATCAGCCCGTCGGTTGCTTTTTCTTCGTCATAGTGCCCATAATGGGTTACCAGGAGAGGAAGAATCACAATCATGGTCAGGAGTAAGGTAAACTGAGTGCCGGCGCTGCCTACCTGAAACAAAGGTACAATAAACAGAACCGTAGCAATCGCCGACAAGACGCCGAAAATCACCGAACTATTTCCCATGGAGCGCAACCGGGCCACCGCCGCTTTTTGCCAACTTGTAGTCAGTCCGGCGATGACACCGACGCCGGAACAGACGAACATATTGTATAGGGCCCGGATATAGGAATAGGGATGCGTGGGATTCATGGCGATCCCGTGATCGAACGGCGCGATAAAAATTCCCGGGAACCGGGCTCCCAAAAGCATAAGACCCACCCCACCCAGAAAAGTGGTAATCACGGCCGCCGGAGTGAAGCGTTTCCAGAATATCCCCAGGAAGATGGCCACCACTAAAGGCGGCGTCAACGTAGAATGGAAATATCCATGCGCCTCATAAACCGTGGGAAAATTCTTAAAGGCCAGGACAGCCAAAACACCGAGCGCCGTGATGGCCATAGAACTGATTCGGGCCATAACCAGTTCCCTTTTTTCCACCTCGGCGCCGGTCGCCGTGCTCGGCGCTAAAAATGCTTTGATGGGACGATACACATCATTGATGAAAATGGCCGCTGTGGCATTGATTAATGTATCCACCGTACTCATCAGGGCTGCCGTTAACGCTGCCATAACAAAACCAAATACCCCGGGATGAGATACGATATTGGCCACAACGACAAAGATTTGATCCGGGGATGTATTGGTGGGAACCAAGCCGGGATCGGCGATGGAAATTGCTTTACCCAACCATCCGGCATTCCCCACAACAATCGCCGAGATGGGAAGCACAACCAGAATGTTCACGGCCGCCGCCTTGCGACCTTCATTGACGCTTCGGCAGGCCATAAACCGCATTAGTAGCCCTTGATTCATAAACAGGAAGCCAATCGATCCGGCAATGGCATCCTGCCAGAAAATCCCCACAAAATTAAAATCAGGCGGTCGATTGAAATCCGCGAGGGGCAATTTCCAATCCACGGGCAGGAGATTCCAGAAAGCATCAAAGCCACCCAGAAAGGATAATCCGAGCGCAAAGAGCATCAGCCCGGCAAAAAGAAGAATGAAGCCTTGAAGCAGATCGGTAAAAATCACCGCCGTCTGACCGCCGAAGGTGATATAAATCCCGGTGATTATGGCAATCACGATAATGGCCCGCATGAGCGTAATATCCACGGAGGCACCCAGGAGCGAGAACGATTCCGGCAACATGGGGATCACCGCTTTCCCAAGGGTTAAAAATCCGATTCCGATATACCCGATCATGTACATCAACAACAGGATTGTTGCCAGGAACCGGGCGGAAGGACTGAAACGTTTTTCAAAATATTCCGGGATGGACCGGATTCGTGAATACACGACAATCGGCAACCAGCCGAACATAAAGAAGGGAACGAAAAACCAGTCGTTCATGTAGGTCATGGTGGACGAAATTCCGTGTTCAAATCCCTTGGCGGAATATTTCACAAAACTATGGCTTCCAACTCCTGTGGCCACAATGGACATGGTGATCAACCACCATGCAAAGCGTCGTCCGCCAAAAAAGAAGTCCGAGGTCGTCCGCGTATACCGACCGAAATAACTGCCAAACAGCATAATGGCGATGAAATAAACCACCATGACAATCCAATCGGTCGAGGTGCCGATACTGTGAAAGGTTTGCTGCACTGCGCCTTCCATCATGCCCCCTTTCTTAGCTTGGCCAATACCGACCGGAGATAAATTAAAAATCCTCCGGCCATCAGGGCCAAAACGATTAACACGGTACGGGGCTTGATGTAATCCAGAGCCGCCAGGTTCAACAGACCATGAATGGAGAAATACCAGATAAAACCGAAAATCAGAATGACCATCCACATGCGGTGTTTGGGGCGGGACAAATCAAGAGCGCCTGCCCGGCGCGTGATGATGATTCCCAGAAGGAACAGGATTCCTCCCAATCCATAGAGATAAATGAATGGCAACCAGGTATGATGAAAGGGCAGTGGCATAGCGCCTCCCGGCTAAGTTAGTTGGTCAAATTCCGGTTTAAGGTCATCGTAAGTTTCCAGGAGACCCTGGACCAATACTTTGGTATGTCCGATGACGGGCATAAAATTGGTATCCCCGACCCAACGGGGTAAAATATGGAAGTGAATGTGTTCTTCGATTCCCGCTCCGGCAGCGGCGCCGATATTCGCGCCGAAATTAAACCCTTCCGCGCGCATTTTCCTTTTCAGAATCGTCATGGTTTTATCCGCAAGTTCCAGGATTTCCGCCAGCGTTTCCCGTTCCAGATCAGCCGTGCTTTCGGTATGACGGTAGGGTACAATCATCAGATGGGCGTTATTATAAGGATATTTGTTCATGATAACGAATGCATTTTTACCCCTGTGCAGGATAAGATCTTCCCGATCTCTGTTCCGTTGAGGTTTTTCGCAGAAGATACATTCCTCATTTTTTTCCTTCGGTGCCAGAATGTATTCCATCCGCCAGGGTGCCCACAGTTTTTTCATGGAAGATGGTTCATGGAAGATAGTTCATGAGTGTGAATTGGATTTCGCGAACGAACGGAATGCTTACGAATTGTACTGAAAAATTTTCTTAGTCCAACCGATTCCATTTCTAATTCTTGAGTTTTAACATCCATCAAATTATTCAGTAATCAACGAATTCTGATAATCTGAAAAAATGAAAAAAGATTTGAATTCATGTTCCATGCACTACCATCCATGTCCCATGACCTATCTTCTGTTACTCCTCATCCTCTTTGGAGGCCGCAATCACTTTCTTTTCGATATCTTTGGGAACATTTTCATAGTGGCTGAACTCTTCGCTGTGAAATCCACGCCCACCGGTCAGGGAGCGAATGGTAGTGGCATAATTATACAATTCCGCCTGCGGAACCTGGGCCTTGATTATCTGCGTACCGCCTTCAACGTCCATTCCCATAATTTTTCCCCGGCGGCCGGAAATGTCACCCATAATATCGCCCATATACTCCTCAGGAACTCGAACTTCAATATCCATAATGGGCTCCAGTAAACAGGGTTGAGCAGCCATAAACGATTCCCGGAAAGCATGTTTCCCGGCGGTTTGAAAAGCAATATCCTTGGAATCAACGGGATGTTGTTTTCCATCATAGAAATCTACCTTAAGATCAACGACCCGGTACCCGGCAAGAATTCCCTCATTGACGGCAGCCATGACGCCTTTTTCAACAGAAGGAACAAAAACCCGGTCCACATTCTGCCCGTGGAGAGAATCGGTGAATTCGATACCTTCACCCCGACTTTTCGGTTCAATCCGCATCCACACTTCAGCGAATTGACCGGCACCACCACTCTGTTTTTTATGCCGATACTTGGATTCCCCTTTCCCCCGAATTGTTTCCCGGTACGGAATTTTCGGTTCCATTTGATCGACTTCGACATTAAAGCGGCGCTTCAATCGTTCGATGGTGGATTTTAGATGGATTTCCCCCTGACCGGAAACAATGGTTTGCTTCAATTCCGGATCAACCCGAAAAATGAACGTCGGATCTTCTTCGTGAAGCGTGGCCAGACCGACGGAGATTTTTTCTTCATCACCCTTGGATTTTGGCCGGATCGCAGTGTGAATATTGGGCTTGGGATATTCCGTTTCCGGCAGCAATACCTTGAATTTCGGATCCGTTAGCGTGTTTCCGGTATGCGTGTCTTTCAATTTCACCACCGCGCCCAGGTCACCGGCATTCAATTTTTCCACATTGACCCTGTTTTTTCCGTTGAGGACGAACAACTGTCCGAACCGTTCCGAATTGCCGCGGGTACAGTTATACAGATCATCGCCGGTTTTCACCGAACCGGAATACACCCGGAAAAAGGATAGCTCTCCAACGTGTGCTTCGCTGATGGTCTTAAACACTTGAATAACGGCTTCGCTCCCGCTGAGACTGATGGTTTTTTCTTTATCGGTTCCCAGTTCGGTTCCGGTAATGGTTGACCGGTCAATGGGCGAGGATCCGTATTTTGCCAGGAAATCCATAAGTCGGGTAATACCGATATTATTGGACGCCGCCGTACAAAACAGAGGGATAAAGGATTGATTCTGAAACGCTGCATGTAAACCGGCCCGCATTTCTTCTTCACTCAGCGACCCCTGATCAAAAAACTTCTCTAACAGCGAATCATCCGATTCGGCTACAAACTCGATTAATTTTTCGTGGAGGTCTTCAACCTGGTCCGACCAGTCACCTTCCGTTGGACCTTCGGTAAATTTTCCGGACCCATCCTGTGCATAGGTAACAATTTCTTTCCGTAATACATCCACCAGTGAATTAAAACCCGGTCCCGGATTCACCGGCAACTGCATGGGGAAAACATTGTTTCCGAACTGTTCCCGGCATTGACTCAAAATATGGTCAAAGTCGACGTTTTCCTTGTCCATTGCAGTGACAACTAAAATTTTGGGGATTTTATGGCGGGAAATATATTTCACCATTTGCTCGGTGCCCACTTCCACACCGTTGGTTCCGTGAACCGTGACGACGGCAAAGTCCACCACGCCCAGCGGACCGAGCGCTTCTCCGATGAAATCTGAGGTTCCCGGTGTATCAATAAAATTGAATTTTTGATCCATCCATTCCAGATAGAGCGGCGTGGCATGGACGGATATCTGCCGTTCAATTTCAGAGGGATGATAATCGGAAACGGTATTCCCGTCTTCAACGGTTCCGATGCGGTTGATGACACCGGCATTGAAAAGCATGGCTTCGCTCAGGGTGGTTTTTCCACTGGTGCCATGCCCGACCAAGGCGAAGTTACGAATGTTCTCCGAAGTGAATTCTTTCATGAATACAGTCCTTTATCTAAATGGTTTTCTATGAAATTCTTTGATTGGTTTTGTAAAACGTCCGGAAGTGTACCGCGTCAAAAAAGTTTGAATCAAGATATTTAGCTCCTCTTCAGGGAATCATGGATTCCTGTACGAGTTCCAGATAGGCCCGCAGTACCGGAACCAGATAAACGCCGGAAAGATCCAGAGAAGTAAACCCCCGAGCCAGAATTCTCAAGCGTTCCTCAATCGGTCGATGCTGATTGACTACGATAACCCGTTCTTCTTTTAGCAGGCAGGTACCGCCACGGAATGCTCCCCGATCATAAATCACGCGGATGCCCATTTTCCGGGCCAGATCTTCGAAATAGCTCAGAAGTTTATCCGGTCGGATGGTGGTGGATCCTAAAGTAATTCCGTTCGATCGTTTTTTTTCAGCCATTCCACCACATCTTTCACCGATTCCACCTGATCCCTGGACACCACCAGCGTGGCATCGGGAGTATTGATCACAACCACGTTTTCCATCCCAACAACAGCCGTAAAGCGATCTCTGGTTTGAATGAAATTATTCTTTCCGGAGAGAATCAGTCCATCACCGCGGACGACATTTCCGGAGCTTTTTTTTGAGGCTACATTATAAACTGCGTCCCATGATCCCAAATCATTCCATTGGAAATCGGCGGCAATGACATAGGAATGATTTCCTACTTTTTCCATGAGGCCGTAATCGATCGATTCCGGCTTAATCTCGCGCCAGATATCGCTGAAATTCTGCTCCTGATCAATACGCGACCGAATGGCAATCAAATGTTCATATAATTCGGGCATGTGCAGTTTCATATTTTCCATCAGTGTACTGGTTTTCCAGATAAACATACCTGCATTCCATAGAAAATCGCCACTTTTGATAAACCGTTCCGCCAGCGCCCGGTGGGGTTTTTCCGCAAATGTTTTTAATCTATAGGCGTTATGAAACTCCGGCTCGCTATCACTGTCATACTGAATATAGCCATAGGCGGTGGACGGAAATGTGGGTTTAATTCCGATCGTAACAATCGAGTGGTTTTCTTTTGCCAGTTGATAGGAAGTCCGGACCGCCGTGGAAAACTTTTTATGCCCGATAATCAGGTGATCCGCGGGAAAAATTCCCATCACGGCATCCGGGTCCAGTTGTTGAATTCTCAGGGCGGATAATCCGATACATGGTGCCGTGTTTTTCCCTTCCGGTTCAATAATAATATTCTCCGGACGAACCCCTTCAATTTCATTCTTAATCGCGTCCGCCAGATCCTGCCGCGTGACGATAAAAATATCCTTCACCAGGTTAATTTTTCTCAGACGATCCACGGTCATCTGGAGCATATTGGTATCGCCAAGGATTGATAATAATTGTTTAGGTCTTGAATTCCGGCTATAAGGCCAGAATCGCGTACCGCTGCCCCCTGCCATGATTACAGCATACATTTAATACTCCTGTAGTCGTATGGGTGGAATGACCGTTTCCCAATGGGCGCGAATCGTAATTGTATCCGGCTGGTCCCAAAAATATTCTCCCGGATCCGGCGGGTAGGCCCGGCCGTAAGTATACGTTCCTGACGAATCACGATCGCTGAATATGGATAATAAATAAGCACTTTCCGGAAGGTTTATCATCTCAAATGAAGAAGGTAAATTTACGACTTTTTGGAAGGAGTTACCGGGATTTTCCACATCCGTAAGGGTAATGCCTACCACCCCTTGAGAAGTACCTTCCACCGAACCGGAAAGCGACCCATATCCCACCGCCCGACCGGTGGAAACAGAAATCATCAGTATCGAATCCTGAAACGTCGTGGAATCGAAAGCAACAAAACCAGCCCCGGGAGCCGTCAGATAATAGGCTGAATTGGGTTCCCAATCCCGAAACGGTTGAATTGTAATGCTAAACGGGGACTCCTGTTTTACCAGGGATTCGAAGAGCGTTGAATCATTCCGTGAATACACCAGCGGAAGCAGGGCCGGAGACGGTACCGGCAGCAATGGCTTGGAAAAAATCAGTTCCAGCTCCGGTTGGGCATTACGTTCCGGACGAATATTCACGGTTCCACTTGGGGAAAGAAGTGTAACGCTGGTGGTATCCGGTTCGGAAATACGCGTTAAGCCGAGGAGAATCTCGGCGCCGTCAGGGGAAATGATTCGAACGGAATCGGAAAGTTCGGCGCCCAAAAGCACCAGGCGCAGACTGTCCCGTGGATCCGGAATTGCAGACAACAACGTTCCATCCGGCGCTACAATACGCGGCATCGGATCGGGAACCGTGTTGAAAGTGATCTCGGCCCATCCAGCCGGGTATTGAACACCTTTTACGGCACTCAGTGGGAGGGCTTCCTTATGCAATCGTATCATGAACCGTCCTACCGTATCGGCGCGTACGGGGATATTCAGAATTCCCGGGATACCGTAAGCCGTCATTCGGGGATTCAAGGGGACTCCGGTTCCGGATTTATCCACAGCCAGCAATCGGTAGCTTCCCGGTGACAGGTAACTGAACCGGAACGTCCCGTCTTCGCCACAGCGGGCTACATAATCGGGAAAGCTGAAAAAGAGGGAATCAGTAGCGGTGGATATTTTCCATAAATGAACCGATGCCTCTTTGGAATTGGTTACCCGCCCGGTGATCATTCCCCGATCAATGGCGGACCCGGTACTGAACGCATATTGAATATCCTGCGCCAAAGCGACCTGATGTTCATCGGTTATACTTCGAGTCAGGGTAATGATATAAGTCTGATTGGGGCGAAGCGTATCCAGTAAATTCAATTCGATAGCGTCGTCCTTATAATCAATTAGGGGTGCCGTCGTGGGACGGGGAAAGATTTGAATTCCATTGGACAGACTGGCTTCCTGAATAAATTCGGAAAACCGAAATTGAAAATGAGTGTCGGTAATGTTAACCGATTCGTTGGGTGGAACAGCTTCGATTAATTCGGGCGGGGTAATATCCTTCGGGCCACCAGGGGGTGACTGAACCGCCGCACAGGTCCAGAGCAATACGGCCATGAGACCACCGGACAATCCGGTTATCCAAAAACGGTTGGAAGTGAAATACACTGAATTCTGTAAAAAATCTGGTTTCATTCGGGGGGCAAATATAAAGGAATTTGACCGGATAATTGAATAGACTTCGGTGTGACCCGGGTTGTAAAACAAGCCAGATCAACACCTGCTTCGGCGGCGCGAACCAACGCTTCTGCAAATCGCGGGTCCCGATCCCACAGGGGACGGAATTCAACTGCATCCGGACGTTGGCAAATGAAAACAATCCCGGTTCCCGTTCCCTGTTTTTTCAGGGTTGTCAATGTTTCGACATGGTTGCGCCCCCGAAGCGTGACTGCATCCGGGAAGCGGGCAATATGATTATGGACATAGGTTACGGACTTAACCTCTAGATAATAAGGATGTCCATCAGGGTCGTTTAACAAAAAGTCAAAACGATGGTTTTGATAAGGGATTTCCGTTCGGATTAACCGATACTGCGCATATCCCGGAAGATCACCGGATTCCAGTAATTCTTTGACAAATTTATTGGGTAACGCTGAGACCAGACACACCAGCGGTCCGTCGGGATAATCCGGCGATCCAGCCCGGACCAGAACAGTGGTAGCAGACGTTTTTCGTCCTGCTTTTTGTTCCGGCCGAATCCAGATTTCCGCTCCGGGAAGCAATAGTTCTTTCAATCGTCCAGGGTCCGGACAATGGCATTCAACGACTCGCCGATTCCACTGCACCCGGATAAGAAACCGGTTGGGCCGATCAATAAATTTTGTGGGCACAAGATGTCCGGAAAACAGCATAAATTAATTTAGGACCGGTCGGATATGCGCCGTTACACTTTTGGCAGGTCAATAATCTCATGTCTTTCAATGCATTGGCATTAAATTCCGGGTCATTATGGATACGAAACCACTACTAATCGTTGAATCCCCTTCCAAAGCACGCACGATAGAAAAATATCTGGGCGGAGAATACCGGGTCCTGGCATCTGTCGGACACATTAAGGATCTACCCAAGCGGGGCAAGGCAGTGGATATCGAAAATAATTTTGAAACCCAATGGGTAGTCCTCCCGGATAAAAAAGGATTTGTCAAGGAACTGAAGAAATCCGCCCGGGAATCGGGATCGGTTTTCATTGCGACTGACCCGGACCGGGAAGGAGAGGCGATTGCAGCGCACATTGCTTCCGAAATTCCCGATGTCAAACCTCTGCGGGTCCGGTTTAATGAAATTACTCCGAAGGCCATCCGGGAAGCGCTGGAATCGCCCGCTTCCATTGATGACCATTTGGTGGAAGCACAACTGGCCCGCCGGATTCTGGATCGTCTGGTAGGATATGAAGTCAGTCCCATTCTCTGGCCAACGCTAGGGAAAAGTATTCGCTGGGTGAAAGAAAAATTCTCCGCCGGACGTGTTCAGTCCACAACCCTCAGGCTGGTTGTGGAACGGGAACGGGAACGAATGCGTTTTCGCAAGTCACAGTATTTTGACTTAGCGGCGGACCTGGAGACAGATGATCAACAGAAATTTACGGCCACACTGAACCGGGTGGATGATGTTCGCATTGCCGAAGGAAAAGATTTCGATGCCAATACGGGAGAACTAAAAAACACAAAAGTAAAACTCCTTTCGGAAACGGACGCCCAGGCCCTGAAATCGGAAATTGAACCCGGTCCATGGATCGTGGATGTCAAGGAAACCAAACCGAAGCTGGTGCGACCGAAACCACCGTATACCACCAGTACACTGCAACAAGCAGCCGTGCGCCGGTTTGGCTCTTCACGGCGCGTGATGCGCATTGCTCAAACCTTGTATGAAGCCGGTTTTATCTCCTATATGCGGACGGACTCCACTAACCTGTCCGCAGAAGCTTTGTCCGGCGCTAGGTCCATCATCCGGGATCAGTTCGGTGAAACCTACCTTCCTGAAAAAGCGATTCATTATAAAACCAAAGTGAAAAACGCCCAGGAAGCGCATGAGGCGATTCGTCCCGCCGGCGGCCATTTCGCCGATGTGGCAACCGTTTCCAAAGCTCTCGGCTCCGACGCGGCCCGTCTGTATGAAATGATCTGGCGGAGAACCGTTGCCAGTCAAATGAACCCGGCTAAAAAACTCCAGACCCAGTTGGAAATCACCTCCGGTCGAACACGGTTCAGGGCCTCCGGTGAAATCTTGCAATTTGACGGATTCCTTCGGGTTATGGGGGTTGGGGCATCGGAAGATGCATTACCTCCGGTGGAAAAAGGCGATCAATTGAACTGCCGGGAATTACGGGTAACATCTCATGAAACCAAACCACCGGCACGATTCACGGAAGCCTCCCTGGTAAAAGAAATGGAAAATATTGGTATCGGACGGCCTTCCACCTATGCTTCCACAATAGAAAAATTATTCAATAAAGAATATTTACTGAAAGAAAAGGGCGTGTTAATTCCCTCCTATCAGGGAATCGCCCTGACGCAACTTTTGGAAAATCATTTTGCGCCTATTATTGATTTCAAATTCACCGCTCACATGGAATCGGATCTGGATAATATTGCCTTGGGAAAAAAGGGCTATATACCCTTCCTGAGGGCCTTTTGGGAAGGCGCAGATACTCAAACGGGACTTCATGAATTATTGGACGGCGATTTAAATATCAATAAAGCCTGCGCTGTTCCGGTGACTCCGGGAGAAGATGGTATTGTTCTGAGGATTGGCCATTTCGGACCATATCTCGTCCGCGATGGAAAAACCAAATCAGTACCTTTCAGTATGCCACTGGGGGATTTGAATCCGGACACGGCTCAAAAATTACTGGAAACTTCCGATGAGATTGAACCCCTGGGACACCATCCGGAGACCGGTGAGCCTGTTTTTGTGAAAACCGGCCGATATGGAACCTATGTAGAGCTTGGTGATAATCTGAAGCGGAAAAGTTTACCTAAACACGTCAAACCGGAAGCGGTTGATCTGGATCTGGCGGTAAAACTATTATCTTTACCCCGGGAAGTGGGGCATCATCCGGATACGGGCGATGTCATTACCGCCGATTGGGGACGATTTGGACCATACCTTCGTTGCGGTCAGCAAAATGCCAAAATCCCCCCATCCGAAACACCTTACGATATTACGGAAAAAACCGCTCTTGAGCTCCTGAGCCGGAGCAAAAAAGCCAGTGTTGTTCTGCGGGAAATCGGGATTCATCCGGAAACCCAGGACACCCTGGTTTTAAAGAATGGCCGTTATGGGCCTTATGTCACCGACGGAAAGGTAAATGCTTCATTACCGAAAGATGAAAATCCGGAAACTATTTCTCTGGAACGGTGTGTAGAACTCATCGAAAAGAAAAAAGCGGCTCCTCCTAAAAAAAGAAGAAAAGGAAGACGAAAATGAAAATCTGGTTACCGATATTTATTGTCCTTAGCGGAGTTTTACTCGCTTCTGATCCGGAAGAACTGGTTATTGATTTGGAAAAAAGCCTCATGGCGCCCTGTTGTTGGAGTGGTACGGTGTATGACCATGGCCACTCTGAAATGGAAAACAAAATCCGGCAATTCGTCAACGAAGGTCGTTCCAAAGACGAAATCATCGATTACTTTGTGGGCGTCTATGGCGAACGAATCCTGGCGGTTCCGGTGGCCAGCGGATTCAATCTTCTGGCGTGGATAACACCACTGGTCATCGGGATCATTGGACTGGGAATTATTTTTGTCTTTATCCGGACACCAAAGGATACTCCGAAAGAGGTCCCGGAAGAAGGAAAACCCACACCCTTTGACAATGAAATCGAAAAAGAGCTGAAGGAATTTGACGATTGATTCAAGCAGGGTCTAAGGGTTAAATAATACAATTGAGGAAACATGGATCTCCGTTCCATCGAAAATATTGTCTCCCTGTGTAAACGACGGGGATTTATCTTTCAGAGTTCAGAAATTTACGGCGGCATGGGTTCCACCTGGGATTACGGTCCGCTGGGCGTGGAAATGAAAAAGCGCATTAAAGATTCCTGGTGGCAATATATGGTCACCGGGCGTGAAAACGTTGTCGGAATGGACGCCGCGATCTTTATGCTACCGGAAGTCTGGGAAGCCAGTGGTCATGTAAACAATTTTCACGACCCACTTGTAGATAACCGTCGGTCGAAAAAACGGTACCGGTTGGATCATTTGCTGGGTGAACAAAAAGATCGTATTCTGAAAGACCTGGGGGAACGGTTATTCCCGGAACCGCGGGATTTTTCTGACCGGGAACAGGAAATTCAGGCACTCACTGCTACTCTGTATGATCAACGGGAATCCGGGGGGCAACTGCTCCACGATGCCGGTATCCGCGATCCTTATTCCGGAGAAGTGGGTGACTGGACCAATCCCCGGCAGTTTAACCTCATGTTTAAAACGGCCATCGGTCCGGTAGAAGATTCCGGTGACATCACCTACTTGCGCCCGGAAACCGCCCAGGGCATTTTTGTCAATTTTTCCAACGTACAAACCACCAGTCGTCAGAAACTGCCCTTCGGCATTGCTCAAATGGGAAAGGCGTTTCGTAATGAGATTACTACCGGGAACTTTCTCTTTCGAACCCGGGAATTTGAACAAATGGAAATGGAATTTTTCATTCACGACGATGAACGCAGTCGATGGTTAGAATACTGGTCCCAGGAACGCTTGAGTTGGTTTGTTGACCTGGGGATTTCACCGGAAAAATTGCGCCTGAGACCTCACGATCAGGATGAACTGGCCCATTATTCGTCGGCCTGCTACGATGTGGAATATGAATTTCCCTTCGGGTGGTCCGAACTGGAAGGTATCGCCGACCGCGGGACCTATGATCTGGACCAGCACAACGCCCACAGTTCAAAAAAACAAACCTATTTCGATCCGCAACGGAATGCACACATCGTTCCATCCGTTATTGAAACTTCGGCCGGTGTGGATCGCGCCTTCCTTACCTGCCTGGTCGATGCCTATGCGGAAGAAGAGGTTCGGGGCGAAAAACGGGTCGTGCTGAAATTATCCCCTGCAGTAGCGCCAATTACCTGTGCCGTATTTCCGCTGGTGAGCAAAGGTGATCAAGCCGAACGGGCGCAAGCGATTGCCCGGGATCTGCGCCGTGAATTCAGCAGTTTTTATGATGCCGGTGGTTCCATCGGTAAGCGCTACCGTCGCCAGGATGAAGCCGGAACCCCGTTTGGACTCACTGTTGATCACCAGACCATGGAAGACGGGACGGTCACTCTTCGGGATCGGGATACGATGGATCAAATTCGAATTCCGGCGGAAGGGGCCCGCGACGAAATTCGATCCCGATTACATTCGTAAAGCATAAAGGAGTTTTTTCATGAATGGACATTTAACATTCCGATCCGGAAATCCCACCTTGCGAGCCGATATCTTTACCAAAGCGGGAGCCGTACCTGCCGATTCCGCTATGACAATCTCCGGAACCGTGAATAAAACGGCCCTTTCCCTGTTGCTGCTCATGACCACCGCTATTTTTACCTGGAATATGCCGGTGGGCGATCCCCGGGTTGGCGGTTATATGATGGTAGGGGTTTTCGGAGGTCTGATCGCAGCTCTGGTAACGATCTTTAAAAAACATCTGGCACACATTACGGTCCCGGTCTACGCCTTGTTGGAGGGTTTGGCTCTGGGAGGAATTTCCCGTATGTTTGAATCCCGCTATCCCGGTATCGTAAACCAGGCTGTATTTTTAACCTTTGGCACCTTGGGCGCCTTGCTTTTGGCCTATAAATCCGGTTTGATAAAGCCCACCGAAAATTTCAAGTTGGGCGTGGTTGCCGCCACCGGCGGAATTGCCTTTGTATATTTCTTTAGTTTTATTCTGGGAATGTTTGGCGTAGGAATCCCGGTTATTAACGGTAATTCAGGTTTTAGTATTCTTTTCAGCCTGGTAGTAGTTGTAATAGCAGCTTTGAATCTGGTACTGGATTTCGATTTCATCGAACAGGGTGCTGAAATGGGGGCTCCTAAATACATGGAGTGGTACGGCGCCTTTGGGCTTTTGGTCACCTTAATCTGGTTGTATCTGGAACTGCTGCGCCTGTTATCCAAACTTCAATCCCGTCGCTGAACACAACACCTTTACCAATGTGGAAATATCTTGTTGCATTCATTTTTTTGGGGAGCTTGATTTTTATGACCCTGTCCTGCAGTAAAACCAATTCAAAAGAACATCCTTATGGCCTGGTGATTCATGGCGGCGCCGGAACAATCTCACGGGAACGCCTGACGCCGGAACTGGAAGCTCAAATCCGAACAAAATTGCAGGAAGCCCTGGATGCGGGGTATTCGGTTCTCGACCAGGGCGGAACCAGTCTGGATGCGGTTGTGGCGACCATTACCATCCTGGAAGATTCGCCCTTGTTTAATGCCGGTAAGGGAGCCGTCTTTACGCATGATGGTGGTCATGAACTGGATGCCTCACTAATGACTGGAACCGACCGGGAAGCCGGGGCAGTTGCCGGAACCCGCCATGCGAAAAACCCCATCCTCCTGGCGCGAAAAATTCTGGAAGATTCACCGCATGTTAT
>JAADFQ010000226.1 GCA_013152835.1 FCB group bacterium | reverse complement strand
GCAGGAATCCGAAAAGTTGTTTCCCGGGAAGAATATCTAAACAAAATTAATGTTTTTCCCGTTCCGGACAGTGATACCGGTACTAATATGGCCTATACATTAACCACGATCGAGGAAAGTATTCATTCTCAGGTACATTCCAATATCCAGGATATGATGGCCGTTGTTGCAGATGCAGCGCTGGATGGCGCCCGTGGGAATTCAGGGGCGATTCTGGCACAATTTATTCTGGCACAATTTCTAGTGGGTTTTTCCGAAGGTATTCGGGGAAAAATGCATCTTAACGTGAAGCAATTCTCAGAAGCGGTCCAAACGGCCAAATCATTCGCCTACCAGGCCCTGGTTCAACCCCAGGAAGGGACCATCCTTACCGTATTGGCGGAATGGGCCGATCATATCCAAAGTTTGAGCCATAAAATCGCCGATTTTCAGGAAGTGCTGGAACAGGCCTTAAACCGGGCCCGCACAGCCCTTGAAGACACCCCCCGGAAATTGGAAGTCTTAGCCAAGGCGGGCGTCGTGGATGCCGGAGCTCAGGGTTTTGTTGATTTACTGGAAGGAATTCAGAAATATATTGAACAGGGAATTCTGGAAGCTCAGTCCAAAATGTCCACGGTGATAGCAAAAACCGCCGGAAAATCTCACTCAACCAAATACCAATTCTGTACCGAATGTTTGATCTTGGGAGAAAAAATCAATCGCCCGGAATTAATGGCTCACCTGAATGAGATTGGCGATAGTATTGTCATTGCGGGAACCAAGACCAAAGCCAAGGTTCATTTACATACGAATGATCCCAAAGGTGCTTTTCAAATTTGCGGACGTTACGGACAGGTTACCGGTGAAAAAGTGGATGATATGCTGAAACAGCAGAAGGACGCGCATGAAAAACAGGCTGCGATAGCACTGGTTGTGGATTCCACTTCGGACCTGCCGGAAGACATTATTGATCGCTACAATATTCACGTAATCCCTGTACGGTTAAATTTTGGCGAACATCATTACGTGGATCGGGTTACGCTCTCTATTGAAGAATTCTGGAAGGAATTACAGTCCAATCCCCATCATCCGCAAACATCCCAGCCATCACCAGGAGATTTTCGCCGACAATATCAATTCCTGAGTACGCACTACGATTCGGCTATTTCCATTCACCTGCCCCAAATACTCAGTGGCACCTATCAATCCGCCCAGGTTGCCGGACAGTCCTTGCCTCATTTTCCCATCGGATTGTTCGATGGTAACAGCTTGTCCCTGGGCATCGGATTAATAACATTGCGGGCCGCCGAGGCCATTGAAGCGGGAAAATCCTTTGATGACGTGATTAATGTGGTCCGGAAAGCCATCGAATCCACATCCATCTATTTTCTCCTGGACACTCTGGAATATGTCGTCCGGGGCGGACGATTGCCGCGCTCCAAACAACGGATTGCAGATTTACTTCATCTTAACCCGATTCTGACCGTATCCCCGGAAGGCTCCCTGGTTCCCGCCGGAAAATTGTGGGGTCGCCGAAATCGGGTAGAACGTATTTATCGATTTCTGAAAAAACAAATTCCCGCAGGAAGTTCATATCGTGTCGGGATTATCCACGCTGATTGTCCGGATGACGCGGAAGCCCTTCGGGTTCTTTTCCTCAATGATTTACCTGATGATCAACTGTTCGTTTCAACCATTGGTCCGGCTCTGGGTGTTCATGCCGGTCCCGGCGTCATCGGCGCCGCTATTCAAATTTGGGAGGATAAGTAATGGTTTCTGGATTATTAACCTTATTCGGTTTACTGTTTATCAGCTATTTAACCGGGTCTTTTCCCACCAGCATTCTTGTCGGAAAAATCACCCGTGGAATTGATATTCGGGAACACGGCAGTGGCAACGCTGGCGGAACAAATGTCTTTCGTGTCCTGGGATGGAAACCGGCCCTGATTGTGGTCGTGGTGGATATTTTTAAGGGTTGGCTGCCGGTGGGTCTGTATGCAGGAGCATTATTCTCCCGGCAACCCATCGGGGATTTAGGCGTCTTACAGTTATTATGTGGCTTTGCCGCCGTTCTGGGTCATACCTACACTATTTTTGCAGGATTTAAAGGCGGCAAGGGTGTGGGCACGCTGGCGGGGATGTTACTGGGGTTATTCCCTATCGTATTTCCCCTCTGCCTGGCTGTATTTGTTCTGGTACTGATTTTCACCGGCTATGTTTCGGTAAGCTCTATGTCCGCCGCCACATCACTACCGGTTTTTCTGTTGATCCTACCGCCATTGACGGGGCTTGATCCGGCCCCCATGTCCCTGCTTGTATTCAGTTTATTGGTCCCCTGGTTTATTATTTATACGCACAGGAGCAATATCAGTCGTTTACGGGATGGAACGGAAAACCGCTTTGAGAAAGCGATGATTTTCCGGAAAAAGAGTTAAAATTTCTGGCCGAAGCGTAAATAGGTTCCGGGACCACTCCAGGATTGGTTATGATAGCCCCAACCGAAATCCAGGCGAATGATCTGAAGTATGGGCATGGGAACCCGGAGACCCCAGCCGAAGCCCCAAAAGGGTTGTTGATTCGGCAAATCTGCCACCGTCTCGCTGATCGTTCCCGCATCCAGAAACAAAGCGGCCGTTAAACCGAATTCATTCCTTCTTTTGGTAGCGTGCCGGGGAATGATGACTTGGCGAAATTCGATTGAACCCAGTGCCTGGACATAGCCGAAACGCTCAGGATGCTCGCCGTTCTCATAAATTTGTTGATCGGGTACAGGAAAGCCGCGAACCGTTTCACCACCGCCAATGTAGCTTAACCATACAGGCTCCCGAAATCCCATCAATCCGGCAGTAGAAAGGTTGCCCGCCATCACCAAGGGTCGTTTTCCGGTAATGAGGGTATGGTAACCGCTGAGTGATTGATTCCAGCTCCAGTTCCGATGGCCGTCCAGGAAGAACCTTGGACTCCAACCGATACTCCCCAATATTCCTTTTGTGGGCTCAATATAGATATCCCGTGTATCATAAAAGTACTGACCCGTAATCTCAATCCAGGTCCAGTTTAAATCCACCAATTCCTGAGAACTGAATTTGGACCGATACCCTTCAAGGGATAATTTGAATTTATGCGTATAACCCGCATAGCGACCCAGTTTACCGCCCAGATAGGTCGTGGTTTCCTTGTAGGGTAAAAATAAATGATCATAAATGTTATTCCCCACTTCCAGATCCAGTGAAATATGATCACCGGAAATCCAGGGATTGGAATAATTAATTCCGAAAGTGTTTTTTCCACCGAATGATCCGCCAATCATCAGCGTTTCATTCCTTCCCCGATAATTATTGATAATCAATCCGCCGGAAAGCGACCAGCCCGTTTCTTCTTCATAGACCGGAATGGCACCCGGCAAATAGCGCCAGGATTCCACGACTAAAAATTGGAGGATTACCTGATTATTATCGGTAGGAACAACTTGCCAGCGTACTTCGGAAAAGATACCCAGATTATCCAGACGATCCCGATCTTCCTGGGCCATTGACGAATCCAGGGGCATATCCACGGGATGTTGAATTTCTCGTCGGATGATATCATCCCGGGTAATATCGTTCCCGATCCATTCAATTCGTTTTACAACCGGGCCGGACTGACTCCAGACCAGAGAAAGAAAAAGGAAGAGGAAAGAAAATCGAAATACTTTTTTCGGTACTGCTGCGTTCTTGGGAATCATTGTGGAAATTACTCGCGAAGGGTGTATCTACCCAAAATTTACGAAGGAACCGACTTGGAGACTAAATCCTATTGTCGCGGCCCGGAGAGAAGTAAAAAAAAGGCCTTCAGGAGAAGGCCTTAAAATGAAATCCGGTGATGATTATTTACGACCCCGGGCCATTTTTGCACGCGATACATTCCCGTTTTTATCCACAAAATACAGATAACCGGGTTCACGCTGGACGCCAGCATCAGCAACTTTCTCAGCATTGCCTCCGCCTTTTCCTGCCCGTGCCATTTTGGACCGCCAGACATTTCCATCTTTACCAAGGTAATATAGGTAACCTTTTTCCTTGGATACACCAGTTTCTTTGACAACTTCTGCCATGTTTGCCTCCTTGTGAGTAATAGTTTATTTAGGAAAGGGTGAGAAATGTTTTCGTCTCGACGGAAAGTGTACGGTTTGTTGTCGATTTAAGTCAAGGTTTTTTCGTCGGTGTCCCGACGAGAGAGGGTACCTTACTGACCTGCAATCCGTAACTTATGTATCTTCTTTCCCGGAAAGTGGAATTTGGAGGAAAAATACATTCCCCGTTGGCTGATTGGGACGGACACCAACCATGGCTCCATGAGCATCGGCAATCTTCCGCACGATTGCTAATCCCAACCCATGTCCCCTCCGGCGTCCGTTTTCCAGCTGAATTCGACGGGTAAATATTTTTTCCCGATCTTCCTCCGGAATGGTAGAACCGAAATCGTATAAAGCAACTTCCACTAAATAATCCTGGACCTTCCCGGTAATAATCAGGCGTTTTCCTTCCGTCGCATATTTTACTGCATTGCTCAAATAATTTTTAAATACCTCGGCAATAATGGGATTGCCATCCACCATCAGTTTCAGCGGTAAATGGATCGTTAATTCCATTCCACGAGCTTTTAATATCGATTGAAATTCCTTGATAGAATCCTGAATGATGGGAACCAGGTCAAGAGGCTTTAGCAGGATTTTCTCTTCCATCGAAATCCCGGCTAATGCCGAGGCATTTTCAATAACTCGTAACAAACTGGTGCTGCTGTTGAAAATGGCGTCGATCATTTCATCATCAGGATCATTTTGTTTCAGAATTTCAATCATGGCACAGATAACACCAGCCGGATTCTTTAAATCATGGGTAATAATGTCCAGCAGTAACGCTTTTAAGTTATTAGCATCGGAATATTTCCTGGATAATTCACGTTGTTCCTGTTCTGATTTCTGAAGTCGGTCCCGGTCTTTCTTCTGTTGGGTAATGTCATCTTTCACCGCAACATAGTGGGTGATTTTTCCATCGGGCGATTTGACCGGTGCGATGGTCGCCGATTCCCAGTATATTTCGCCATTCTTTTTCCGGTTCCCAAATTCACCTCGCCATTCATGTCCGGCCGTGATCGTTGCCCACAGTTTTTCATAAAAGGATTTTGGCTGAATACCCGATTTTAATATTCTGGGATTCTGGCCAACCGCTTCCTGATGCGTATATCCGGTCAATTCGGTAAACTTGGGATTAACATATTCAATAATACCGCTCGTATTCGTTATGACTACCGAAGCCGGACTCTGCTCCACCGCCTGGTTCAATTTCCGCAGTTCATTCTCTATTTGTACCCTGATGTCAATTTCCTGTCTGAGAGAATCATTAACGGATTTTAACTCCTGGGTCCTGAGCTTAACCCGTTCTTCCAGTTCATCGTGCATGGACTGAAGTTCTGCCTCGGCTTTTTCCCGTTCCCGGAAATGACTGATCAGCGGTCTGAAAAATGAAAAATAGATGACTGGGAATATCACCAGAGTTAGAATCCCTGCATCTAAAATCGACTCTGTGACCGGGGAGAAAGAAGACACAAAATGGAGCCCGGTCATAATGATGCCTTCCACAACAAAGATTGATGCAGTAACTACCAGAAGTAAAATTCCGGGATGCATGTAGGGCCGGGGATTGCTTTTCGTCGGTTGGCGGACGGAAGGATTCATTTGGAAAAAATTACAAATTTACTTTTGTAACTGTCACCCAATTATATGATCTGGTTTCCAAACGTTTCGCAATCACTTTCCCCGCCAGAGGAAGAAATAAAATGCTCGGAATTTGTTTTCGATGTATGCACTACCCTGAAAATACGCATATCCGGGGTAACTTACACTCCGTGCAAGACAAAGAAAGAAAAAATATTCCCGCGACACTAACCGGTGTAGAGTAAATGATGGAACAAACATTGTACGTGGAGGTTGGATTCCCAGGCAATCAATGAAAATAATTTTCACACTTCTGATCTCAATTTTCGGTATCATCCAGGGACAACGTTCCCCGAAGGAGGAACCCATGAAACCCTCAAATACCCAAGAAGCTTATTTAGGCGGTGGTTGCTTCTGGTGTCTGGAAGCCATCTATGAGCGTGTTCCGGGAGTACTGGATGTTACTAACGGATACGCCGGAGGCTCGGTTCCTAATCCCACATATCGGCAAGTATCTTCCGATAAAACCGGTCATGCGGAGGTTGTCCGTATTCAATATAACCCTCAACAGATAACCTACACCGAACTTTTGGATTTGTTCTGGAAAAGCCATGATCCCACAACGATTGATCGGCAAGGCCCCGATGTGGGCAGCCAGTATCGATCTATCATTTTGTATACCTCCGAAAAGGAGAAAAAAGCGGCGCAGGAGGCCATCAATAAAATCAATGCTTCAGGCATGTTTCCGCAACCTGTCGTTACGACGGTAGAACCTTTGAAAGAATTTTATATTGCAGAAGATTATCACCAGGACTATTTCCGCAATCATCCCAATGCACCCTACTGCATCTTTGTTATTCAACCCAAACTAGATAAAATCAAATAACGCCTTATCCGGGTTGAATAATCCTGTGATTCCTCGGCAAACCGTCCGGGTTTATTGTCTATAGATTTGATTTAAAATCCACGCTAACCGGACACCGGCTTTTTCCATTTGCAGATCAAGAATTATCAAACCCTTCTTAGCATAATCCGGAGATATGTTTCCATTTTCCGGGAGCGGATAGGCATAATTCCGGGCTAGTTGGAATGATTCAACGGCCCAGGTTTCCGGCTGGCCCTTGCTCCACTGAGCCGCATCCCAGCGTTTGATTTTCGATTCCAACTCCGAGGTATAATCCTCCACGGAAAGTTGCCGTGTTTCAATCAACAGATAATCCCATAATCGATGCAGGTTACTGGTCTCGCCGTTGAAGATAACTGTAATATCATTTCCTCCCCGGTCGGCAGCCAATCCTGCATGGAGCGGTTGGTGAAGATCCCCTACAAAATGAATCAGGAATTTCAGCGCTTCCTGTTGTTCAGCAAGTGAAGCAGAAGAATCAGCCAACACTTTTTCATACCGCCGAATCGCACCGACAACACAGGCTTGATCGGGACAGTCCCGTTCCGCCTGGTAATCCGAAGCATCCGGCGGAAGATTTACATAATGAAAAGTTCGGGCATAATCGTAGGAACTATCACTGCGGATTTCATCGGCCCAGGTGCTGGCTGCAACCATGGATTCGGTTGGGTTGCCATCCAACAATCTTACGACCTCAGCCTGTGCCCGGGCTGACAGACGATGACTGGCAATCGTCGCCACAATTTGGTGCCCCTGAAAACCAAAACCCATCAGACTTGACATTATCAGGATCGTGGCAAGACCGGTCCTGGGAACATTACGGATCGTTCGAATTCTTTTTAACTGCACATCTATTTCCTTTCTGGTAGGTTCCAATTTATCAATAAACACACCATTTCCAATCCAGCCATTCTGCTCCTGTCTTGTTTAGTTCTAATCCTGTAAATTAATTGGAATATCAAGCGAAAGAAATGTATGCTCACCCGAAGGAATGCCTTAAAAATACTGGGGGCTCTGCCCGCCCTGCCACTGCTGGGCGATTCTAATCAAAGACAATCACCCCAACCCGTAATGTTACCGGCCCACCTATCTCCCGGGGACCGGGTTGGACTAATCAATCCGGCAGGTGCGATCTATCAATGGAAAACGATTCGGAAAATAGAAAAAATCCTTCGATCTCTGGATTTAGTTCCGGTCCGGGGAAAACATTTGCTGGATACTTACGGATATCTTGCCGGAACAGATGCCGATCGAGTTCAAGACATTCATGATTTTTTCGACGATCCCTCCATCACCGCGCTGATCGCCGCCCGGGGAGGCTGGGGCTGCAACCGACTGCTACCCCTGTTGGACTTTCAGCTCCTACGCCGTCATCCCAAGATCATTATGGGATACAGTGATATTACTTCCCTGCTTGTGGCTGTTACTTCTCAAACCGGACTGGTTACATTTCATGGTCCGGTGGGCGTATCCACCTGGAACGAATTTACCCTGTATTATGTGCGGAAAGTATTATTCGAAGGCCAGGCCGTAACGTTTAGCAACATGACCCCAAAGCATGACATTGCCGAGGACGAGATGGAGTTTAACCTGATTCGCGGAGGATCTGCTTCAGGGAAACTGTGGGGCGGGAATTTGTCCGTCCTTTCGGCAATGGTCGGATCGGAATATCTTCCCGATCCAACCGGAACCATATTATTTGTGGAAGATGTGGACGAGGATATTTACCGAATCGATCGCATGCTTACCCAATTGAAATTGGCCGGAATTCTGGAAAAAATCTCCGGATTCATTTTTGCACAATGTACCGGATGTACTCCCGAGAATCCTGATCATTCCCTTTCCCTCATGGAGCTTATGAATGATCATATATATCCTCTGGATATTCCATCATGGATTGGATTTCTGACCGGTCATATAAGTAATAAATTCACGCTACCGATTGGACTTCCGGTTACCATGGATGCAGACCGAGGCGTGTTGGTCATGAATCAACCGGCCGTCGTATAATTAGTGGAATCACTTCGATTAAATTCCAAAAACCGACTCCTGCTGAGTAACGCGGTCGTTGCCTCCTTATGGGGCTATTATGCTGTCCAGAGTTATCTTCAGTTGCCTCCAGCTCTTTTCACGAATTCGAGCGGGATTTTCCTATTAACCTTATTTATCAGGAATTCATCCTTAACCCTCATGTTCCTGATCCGGCGACCGGCACACTATTCATCGACTGCATTATGGGAATGGTTGATTGCCCTTTACGGAACTTTTATCGGTTATCTGTATGTATTCCAGGGACCGAACCCGTTTCTTCCGCTCCCGTTTATCATGACTGCTTCAGTGCTGAAACTGTTTATATCGGTATTAATGATCGGTGCCATATTCTCTCTAGGGCGATCATTCGGAATCGTACCTGCTGATCGGGGAATTAAAACGGGAGGGTTGTATCGGTTCGTTCGGCACCCAATTTATTCGTTATACCTGATCAGCGATTTATTGGATATGATTGGTGGGAAATTTGTCTGGATGAATGCGGTAGTTTTCGTAAGCTTTATTTTGGCAACATACCTGCGCACCGTTTATGAAGAACGGCTATTATCGCTGAACCCCGAATACAAAAAATATATGAAAAAAACCCCATACCGCTTGTTTCCCGGTATTTTTTAAATGCTCTTAAACCAGTGTCAGTGTCCTAAAAAGTCAATTTGCGGAATCAGAGTATAAATCGTATTTAACGAAAGGCTGGATTCCCAGATACCAAGCCAGCGAGCCAGCGTTACACTAACTATAAAACTTCCAACAACAACGATTGCTAATCTTTTCCGGGTCCAAAATATCTTCGGTATTCCCCAAGTTGACAGATGAAGTGTATCCTCTACCGGACAGACATCCACGCATTGCATACAGGCGGTACACTCGGCGCTCATAATCACCGGCTTGGTTGATACGGGAAGCCGCTGGGGACAGGAACGATTACATAGGTCACAATCAATGCACGTAGAATCCGACCGTTGAATCCGAGTCGGGCCGATCATTCCCAGCAAACCCGTCAGGGCGCCATAAGGACATAAATACCGGCACCAAAAGTTCTGAATAAAAACAGAACCTATAACCAATGCAATTAATACAAAACCGGTCAGGGCGCTCATGTGGGTAAAAAACCGAAGCATTTTTATATCAGAAATTTTCCAGTACGAACTTCCCAGAAATCCACCCATGGCTTCGGTTCCCATGACAATCACGGCAAATAAAAAGAAAAACAGAATTAAGTATTTAAGTGATCTGAATAAAATATCCAGCGGTTTGGGAATTTCATAATTGCGTCCAAAACCCCATTTCCCAAGACGCCAAAGCCATTCGGAGACCGTTCCAATCGGACATAACCACGAACAAAAACTTTTACGCACCAACCAGGAAAGGAGGATTGCAAAAAGTAAAATTACCATCCCGGCAGGATGAATTTTATCCCAGATTCCAGTCAGTAACCAATATTTCAGGCCAATCAGAGAGCCGACCGGTAAGAAGCCTTCCACTCCCGGTGGTCGCGCCACGATTGGGATTTGTCCCGTGGAAATCCGGGAAACCCAGAGCGCAAATTGCAATCCAACCAGAAGCGTCAATAGAAAAAACCCCAGTTGAACGCCATTACGAACCGTCCAAGCATCCGGTTTCAGACGCTCACCGAGAGGTTTTTTGTGAATCCGATTCATCCGTTCCATGAATTAGTTTACACCGATTCGCCGGTTTCGCGGAACCTCTTTCCAAAGCCGAAAGTTGAATGTAGATTTTCATTATCAACCTGGGGAAAAATCATGACTGAATCCGTAGAACATTTTCATCTGTATCGCGAACAGATGAATCAACGCATTCTGGACACCGGAAACTTGGAAACCAAGCGGTTTTTTGGCCTGGATTCCCGTGTTTTTAAAGATGGAAAAGTTTCTTCCCGAACCAAGGAATTATGTGGATTAGCAGCCAGCCTGGTACTGCGCTGCGATGATTGCGTCCGGTATCATTTGGACCAGTGCATTAAAGCGGGACTGAATCGGGATGAGCTGGTGGAAGTAATGAATATCGCCCTGATTGTGGGCGGATCGATTGTCATCCCTCACTTGCGCAGGGCTCATGAATTCTTGGATCAACTCGAACCGACAGCGGGAAGTTTTCAAGAACAATAGCTGATAAGAAGCTTATCCAGGATGAAAAAAGACTGAACACCCCGTCTCAGGATAAAATTAGGATTTATAACACTTCAGGTATTCCTGGGGGATCAATCAACGCTGTGCTTACTACTTGAATCCAGGGATTATATTACGGTTAATTGATTCAATAAATAATTTGCCCAATATCCGGAATAATCTTTTTGGAATCGTCGTAAATATTACTTATAGTTCCGCCGAAGCACAGGGGGAAAAACTGTCCATTGACCGTTGTCAAATGGGTTGTTGATGGTAAAGATTGTAACGACGATAATCCGACATATTGTGTGCTGTATTCCCTCTTCATTCAGGCTTTTATATTCGCTCCAGAGAAACGTTGATTGAACATTGTAAAAATTGCGCTATTTCACCAAGTATTCAGGATTAGGAAAATTATATGGACGTAAAAAGTTTACACATCAATTTTATTTCGGTGAGTTCTCACAACAAGGATATTTCCGATCATTTTAAGTCCTCAATCAAAATTGAAGAAGCAGAATTTATTGACATAGCACAAACGAGTATTCAGAATGATGATCCTCTCCTGGATAAACGCCGCGTAACCGAAGATTTAAAAGGTCGGTTTTTTGACACGTATGCATAAACGCCACCTTGTAATTCATCTAAGCAACAGCCCACCTTTCGGTATGATTGAAAAGAATTTTATCCTGGCCCATTGACCGGGTATTCTGCACGTCGGGCTGAATAGGTATTGGTTGCATAGGAGTCAATCCGGAAATGTCCGGTACCCGACATTATTTACAATAGTTCTTGCCAGGGTTTTCTTTTTTTTTTAAACTAAACTGACCAGTCGGTTTAGAAAATGACACAAACCAAACAAGATTTACGGAAAACACAGATTCTGACCAGTGCGCTGGAAGTACTGGTGGAAAAAGGATATGAGTCCAGTCGAATGGATGATATTGTGGCCCATTCAGGAATCAGCAAGGGCGCCATTTACTGGTATTTCAAATCCAAAAAGGAAATTTACCTCGCCCTGGTAAATCACTGGGTCTGGCGCTATAGCGCCACCATCAATTACATGGTTACCGAAGATCAACCGGCTTCGGAACAGCTTCGGAACCTGTTCGACTATTTTCGTTTACAGTTTACCCGCGATCCCCAGGTTTTCAAGGCCTTACTGGAATTTTGGTCACTTGCCGGGCGTGATGCAGATTTTCGCGTAAAACTCGAAAAAGTGTATAGCGAATTTCTGAGTATTATAAATACGATCGTTCAAAAAGGTGTTGATTCCGGCGAATTTTCCGTGGCGAAAGTGGATGTAGCCGCTTTGTCCATCATGGTAAATATCGAAGGATTGGTCTGGTTTGCCATGCTGGAATCCCATCGTACCAATGCCGAAGATTATATGCGCACTATAACCGATTTTATTTTAGCAGGTCTGCGGCCTGTTATACCAAAAGGAGTTCAATCATGACAAATTTCTTACAAAAATCCGGTGGCCGTTTTATCATCGACCCCATCGGATCACAGCCCATTTTCTGCCGGGAGACGTTTTCGGAAGAGCATCGTGAAATTGAAGCGATGGTCAAACAGTTTTCTGCAGAACGGATCCGCCCACAAAAACAAGCCATTGAGGAATATAATAAAGATTTGAGTCTTCAACTTCTCCGCGAATTGGGAGAGCTTGGTTTGCTGGGGATTGATATGAAAGAAGAATACGGCGGCCTGGAACTTGATAAAATTACCAGTGCCATCGTTGCCGAAAATTTATCGCATGGATTTTCCGCTTCATTTACCGTAACCTGGTCCGTACAAACCGGCATCGGCGCCCTGCCAATCGTCTGGTTTGGTAATGAGTCCCAGAAGAAAAAATATTTACCGAAAATCGTAACCGGAGAATGGGTATCCGCATTCGGACTCACGGAACCATCGGCGGGATCCGACGCCACTTCCGGTCGCACTACGGCCATATTGAGTGACGATGGGAAATACTACCTTCTTAACGGAGAAAAGATATTTATCACCAACGGCGGCTGGGCGGATGTCTATACCGTTTTCTGTCAGATAGACGGAACCAAATTCAGCGCCCTGATTGTAGATCGCGACACACCGGGATTTGAGGTGGGCAAGGAAGAAAAAAAGATGGGCATGAAAGGATCTTCAACGACACCGCTGAAGTTCACCGACGCCAAAGTCCCGGTAGAAAATCTACTTTATGAAGTGGGAAAGGGTGCCAAAATTGCCTTCAATGCCTTGGATATCGGACGTATCAAACTGGCGGCATCCGATCTGGGCGGGTGTAAAGTTGTCATGGAGTATGCCGTGCAGTACGCCTTGGACCGAAAACAATTCGGGCAGCCGATCGCTCATTTTGATGTCATTAAAGGAAAAATCGCCGACATGGTAGTACGGACCTATTCTGCCGACAGCATGATTTACCGGACCATCGGTCTGATACAATCGGAAATTGATACGCTAAATAAAAGCGCTGATGATTACTACATTAAAATGGGTGAAACCATGGAGCATTTTGCCATTGAAACTTCCATGACGAAAGTATACGGTAGTGAATCTCTGTCTCAGGTTACCGATTCAGCGGTTCAGGTTTTGGGGGGCTATGGTTTTATTGAAGATTATCCCGTGGCCGGTGCTTACCGGGATACCCGGATCGACCGCATCTGGGAAGGAACCAATGAAATCAACCGCCAGATTATTGCCGGGTATATGATGAAAAACGCCCTCCTGGATGAACTCCCGATACGGGAAGCCATCAAAAGTATTGATCCATTTCTTCAGGATCAGGATTGGCATACTGATAATTCATTGCTGGGTCGGGAAATCCACGCCATTGAAACCGGTAAACGACTGGCTCTGTATCTGTTTCATGAAGCGCTTTGTGAATTTGGTCAGGACCTGAAACATGAACAGCAGTTGACGGAAATCCTGGCCAATATGCTCACGGATATTTATACCGCCGACAGTACGCTCGCCAGAGTACTTCAACTGCCCGATGATTATGCCTATCGTTCCGGGGTCCTGGATATTGCCCGGGTTCATGCCGCCGATTCCAGTCTCCGACTCATGAATCTGGCATTAAACGGGCTCAACGGAATTTTTCACGGTTCCCGTCCAACCATTGTTATTGATCACATGCGGGAGTTTCAAAAACGAATGATGCTGCCCACCGATATTCTCAGCCTGAAACGGCGTATTGCCGAAACAATGTATCAACGTAAAACGTATCCTTATTAGGAGTTACTTATGAGTCAAAAATCAGTCATTATCGATGCCGTTCGCTCACCGATCGGTGTAAAAAATGGTCAGTTAATCGGTATCCGGCCCGACGACCTCGCGGCGCAGGTTGTTCAGGGATTATTGAAACGCAACACCAAACTGAAACCGAAGCAGGTGGAAGATTTGGTTCTGGGATGCGCTTTTCCGGAAGGGCCACAGGGAATGCTGATGGCCCGGTCCGTGGGTGCCCTGGCAGGATTGCCCGTTACAACCGGCGGGAAAGTGGTTAATCGCTTTTGCGGTTCTTCCATGGATGCGCTTCATCAATTGAGCACATCCATCGAATCCGGTGATATTGATGTGGGTATCGCCGTCGGCGTAGAAGATATGTTTTCCGTTCCCATGGGTGGTTTCGCACCGGATTTTCACCCGGAATTAGCGGAACAGGAATTTTATATCGGCATGGGTGAAACGGCCGAAAATCTGGCCAATGAAGGTCAAATATCCCGGGAAGATCAGGATGCCTTTGCCATCCGCTCCCACGAAAAAGCCCTGGATGCAATTGCCAACGGACGGTTTA
>JAADFQ010000225.1 GCA_013152835.1 FCB group bacterium | reverse complement strand
ATATGGCCCGACTGGACGGAATCATGATCAAGGATTCCCGATTGCGGGAAGATTACCGCTTAATTATTGTCGGTGTGATACAACCGGATGGTGAGGTGGATTTGAATCCTGATCCACATACTGTGCTTACATTTGGACAAACAATCCTGATAATCGGTAGTGGCGAGAATATGGCCAATTTCAAGCACGCGTATTTTGACTAATTCCGTATAATATATATTATGTATAATATACTATCTGACTACAAAGTTTACCAGACGATTCGGTACATAGATTTCTTTTAAAATTTGCTTCCCTTCCAGATGTCGACTAACATTGGAATTAGCCTTGGCCTTGGAAATAATTCCATCCTTTTCAGAACCAATCCCAACTTCAATACTGGCGCGCAGTTTTCCATTCACCTGAATCGCAATGTTCACCGACTTTTTCACTAGATAAGTTTCATCATACTCCGGCCAGGGGGCTAACGCGATGCAACGCTCGTGTCCTAACCGGGCCCACAATTCTTCACAAATATGCGGGGCAAACGGTGCCAACAGTTTTAGAAACGGTTCTATCAATTCCCGGGGTATTTCCTGACCGGTACTATTTTTATTTATAAAGATCATCATTTGGCTGATGGCCGTATTCAGATCCAGCGATTCAATATCTTCCGTTACTTTCTTTATGGTGGCGTGTAATATGTATAATTGATCGGCGGTCAACGGTTGATCGTCCACGATCCTCAAAGCGGTCCCCATTTTCCAGACGCGGTGAATAAAGCGTTCCGCACCGGCAATTCCCTTGGTATCCCAGGCTGCAGTCTGATCAAACGGTCCGATAAACATTTCATAGACCCGGAAAACATCGGCACCGTATTGCTGCACCACATCATCAGGATTGATGACATTTCCCCGGGATTTGGACATTTTTTCACCACCTTCGCCCAAAACCATTCCATGGGATGTTCGTTTAAGGTATGGTTCGGATGTCGGCACTAAACCGCAGTCATAGAGGAATTTATTCCAAAATCGACTGTACAATAAATGGAGTGTCGTATGTTCCATACCGCCGTTATACCAATCCACGGGCATCCAGTAGGCCAATTTCTCAACGCTGGCAAACGCCGTATCATTCCCAGGATCGGTATAACGTAAAAAATACCAGGATGACCCGGCCCAGTTGGGCATGGTGTCGGTTTCCCGTTTGGCCGGTTTTTGACAATTGGGACAGGACGTATTAACCCAGTCTTCGATTAATGCCAACGGGGATTCTCCCGTATCGGTGGGTTCATATTTTTCAACTTCAGGCAGCACGACCGGCAATTCATCATCGGGAACCGGGGACCAGCCGCAATCCTCACAATAGATCATCGGGATTGGCTCACCCCAATATCGCTGGCGGGAAAAAACCCAGTCGCGGAGCTTATAATTAACCGCCGATTCGCCAATCCCCTGTTTTTCCAGCCACTGAATTGTGGCGCGGATGGCTTCTTTCACCGGTTTTCCATCAATGGATAATCCTGTATCGTTAGAAGAATTGATAATCGTTCCGTCATGGGGCCAGCACACGTTTCCATTGATCACGTTTTCCATGTCGATTCCGGCTTTTTGGGCGTCCTCCCTGTCCGGTCGTAATATGCAACGAATCGGCAGATCAAACTTTTTCGCAAATTCAAAATCCCGTTCGTCATGCGCCGGAACGGCCATAATTGCCCCGGTCCCGTAATTGATCAGCACATAATCGGCGATCCAAACCGGTATTTCTTCCCCGTTGACAGGGTTAATTGCATATGATCCGGTAAACACACCGGTTTTTTCCTGGTTGAGTTCGGTTCGTTCCAGGTCGCTTTTGTGGGATGCCGTGTGGACATATTCGGTAACCGCAGCTTTTTGTTCTTCGGTTGTCAGATCGGAAACTAACGGATGTTCCGGTGACAATACCATGTAGGTGGCACCGAATAATGTATCGGGACGGGTTGTGAATACCGTCAGCGATGTTTCGTGTCCCGCAATCCGAAACTGGACATTGGCGCCTTCGGAGCGTCCGATCCAGTTAATCTGCTGCGACTTAATTTTATCCAAAAAGTTCACCGTCGCCAGATCATTGATCAGCGCATCGGCGTAGGCCGTGATTTTGAGCATCCACTGTTCGATGTTGCGCTTTTCCACGTCCCCCCCGCACCGCTCGCAACGTCCGTCCACAACTTCTTCATTGGCCAGGCCGATTTTACAGGAGGTACACCAGTTAATCGGCATTTTGTCTTTGTAGGCCAATCCGTGTTTGTAAAACTGAATGAAAATCCATTGGGTCCATTTATAATACCCGGGGTCGGTTGTGGCAAATTCACGGTCCCAATCGAAAGAAAACCCCAATGACTTCAACTGTTGTTTAAATCGTTCAATATTATTTTTAGTTGTGATACTGGGATGGATTCCCGTCTTGATGGCATAGTTTTCCGAAGGCAGTCCAAAAGCATCGAAGCCCATCGGGAACAGAACATTGTACCCTTCCATCCGTTTTTTCCGGGCCAGAATATCCAGGGCCGTATAGGACCGGGGATGGCCTACGTGTAAACCATCGCCTGACGGATAGGGAAATTCTACCAGACAGTAGTATTTCGGTTTATCGGAAAAATCGACGGCGCGAAAGGTCTTTTCCTCAGCCCACCGTCCCTGCCATTTCGCCTCGATAGTTTTCGGGTCGTATTTTGAATTCATTCGTTGTCCAACAGTCGTTTAGTCTTATTAAAAAGGGCTGAAGATTACACCGTTTTCAGAACAAGAATCTATATCCCGTGTGAGATTATTGTATGAGACTCCCGCATCGCCGAAGAAAATATTACCTGTATTGATTCTTACAAAAAACTTTGCACTTATTCTAAATTCATCACAACGTACATAGACATCATGTCTGTGTACGTGTCTATGTTTCCTACCAGAATCATAAGTAAGTATCCGAACATAGACATCGTGTCTATCATTATGTCTATGTGATACTATATCTCAACTTAGGCGATTTGGGATGTTCACCATTTGTTTTTAT
>JAADFQ010000224.1 GCA_013152835.1 FCB group bacterium | reverse complement strand
ATTTCCGCACATCGCGATACTGGCCGGACTCCACTTCTTTTTCGGTGATAAAGCGCTCTTCCGCCACCGAATACCAACCCTCGTATTCCGCCGTATAAATATCCCCGGATTCATGGACTTTCCGAAGAACATCCTGAACTACGGTTATGTGCCGCGCTTCCGTGGTACGGATAAAATCGTCATAATGAATATGGAGCTTTTCCCAAAGTTTTAAAAAATTGACCGCCATCTGGTCGCAATGCTCCTGTGGAGACACACCCCGTTTTTCGGCTGCCTGTTGCACTTTTTGACCGTGCTCATCCAGTCCCGTGAGGAAGAATACCTCATCCCCTGCTTCACGATGAAACCGGGCCAGCACATCCGCCAGAATGGTCGTGTAAGCATGACCAATATGCGGTTTATCATTCACGTAGTAAATAGGCGTGGTAATATAGAATATAGAATTTTGATTTCATGCAGGTTGTTTTCCCTGTAAAACGTGTTGAAAAGTAACAATGAAATTAAACAGACTCAGGGGCATATATAAGTTTTGCAACGGACCTGACAATAATTCCTGAATGCAAGCATCCAGACGCATAAAATCCGCCTGGGGATAACGGTCATTCAATACAGTGGACAGGTTACGGAATAAAGCTGTTTCCCGAAGTCCGTGACGCGATAAGTCCTGGCTGTTCAGCCAGACCCGTAATAAATAGAAATGAAACCGGAACGTGGGAAAATCGTTTCGTGCCAGTTGGGCGTAACGATCGACAAAACGTCGCCACTGATCGGCATTTTGTTTCAATAGAGGTGTCAATACTTCTTTGAGAATGGTCTCGATTTCCTCCGGCGATTCCCGAACCAGTGAACGGGCCAGATGGGCATCGCCCCGCGCTAATCGTATGATGGTTTCCTCATAGTCCGGTTCCAGGTTTTCCGAATGGATTAATTCACGAATAATCCGGTCTTCCAGAGGCGGAAAATCGATATGCTGACAACGGGATAAAATCGTCGGTAGTAATTCATATTTATGATCAGTGACCAACACAAAAACCGTATCGGGCGGTGGCTCTTCAAGGATTTTTAACAGCGCATTTGCGGAAGTCCCTCCGCCGAGGCTTAATAAATGGGCATCGAAGACCAGCACGACTTTGGTTCCGCCGGTCAGCGATTTCAGCACCAGTGATTTCCGTAATTCCCGGATGGAAGCCAAGATGATCCGGGTTGCACCGGGAAATTCAATTTTATGAAACGGGTCTCTGGTTTTTGCGATAAACGCCTGCTCGATCCATTCCATTTCCGAAGTTTTGAGATGTTTCAGGGGATCGTCGGTTTTTGAATCTTTCGGCGCCGACAGCGGAAACACCAGTTTCAAATTTTCGTGGTTCAATTTCCGGAAGCGATCCTGAATCCGCAGATCCGATAATCCCCCGTTAACCAATCCGGCAAATTCAATGGCCAGCGCTTCTTTCCCGCATCCCCGCGGCCCGGTAAATAAATACGCGCTCCCCACACGATCATTTTCAATGAGGCGCAATAATCGGGAATAGATTTCCGGCTGGAGAAATTTGGCGGTTATCGTTTTTTCAACCATAGTTCCGGATTCAGTTTCTGGCTGTTTCCCCAGATTTCAAAATGTAACATGGAGCCGTTGATGGAACCGGAATTGCCCATGTAGGCAATCACGTCGCCGGCCTGGACCTCGCTGTCTTCATTGGTCTGAATATTGTTCACATGGCTATACACCGTATAGTAGCCGCCGCCGTGATCAATAATGATCGTCGTACCATAGCCCCGGATATAGGTAATAGCCGTTACAACGCCGTTCATTGTGGTGGTGATGGGTGAACCGGGTTTTCCTTTAATATCAATACCCGGACTTTCGGTGGCGGTTTTTAATTCCGCATTCCACTGACGCCCGAACTTGGTAATCACCCGCCCTTCCGCGGGCCAATTCAGACGTCCCTTCAATTGCGCGAAATTCTTCGATTTCAGTAATTCCTGTTGACGACGGATTCGCTCTTCCCGCTCGGCCTGTTCCTTGGCTTCCACGATCCGTTTCATGAGCGCTTCCAGGTCCTTCAATCCCGCTTCCTTTTCCTGGATATACTTGGCAAGTTCCGATTTATTGGAACGAATTTTGGCGAGTTCCCGCTGCTTGGCGATTTTCTTTTGCCGCAGAGTTTTCTGTTGGTCAGAGCGATCATTTCTAAGAGCCCGGTTCTTTCGTAGAACAATCTCCAGGTCCAGTTTTTGTTTCCCGATATCCGTAATCAGTGATTCCATCTGACGCTGGAGATCCCGTTCTATATCCGCAACCAGTTTTAAATAATGCGTTCGATAAACTGCCTGTCGCCAGGTCGTGGAACTGAGTACGGATTCCAGAGAAGAAAGACGCCCTTTTTTATAGGCGCGAACAGCCCGTCGGGCATAACGGGCTCGCAGGTCTTCCAGTTTTTGTCGATTGGTTCCCAGGGAAGCCTCAATCTGATTAATCTGTTTCCGGGTTTGCCGTTCTTCATCATTTAATTGGGTAATCAAACGATCCAACAGTGAGATTTCTTCATCCAGCGCGGTAATGTTTTTGGCGGTGGATTTTTCTTTCCGGGATTCCTGGTTCACCCGCTTCCGGGCGGCTTCAATTTCCTGTTTGAGGCGTTCAATCTCTTGGGTTTGATAATTGATTTCCTTCTGAAAATCGCGGTTTCCCGCCTGGCCGTAAAGACCGGGGGCGGTAAGCAACAGGTAAAGTATGATTATGCGGAAAATCATATCCGTAAAGATACCCAGTCCTTTTCCCTTCGGGCAACGCGGTTTTCAAGGGACAATTTGGAAATCGGTGTCCAGGTATTCTTCGGTGCCCGAACCTTTGACTTTTTCGCTACGGAGATCAAAGGGAGCCTTGCGGGACTTGGTCAGAAATAGTTAATTGCGCTAACTGCACAAATCGACAATACACCTGATATATAGAAGATTAATGATGAAGAGAACTCACGTCTCATCTTCGGCTTTTTCTACGTCAACAGATTTATTTTGATGTCAGGACCCAGACACCATCCCAATCCGGCCCCGGAGGATTCGCTTTGAAATTCTTGCAACGATCCAGATAAACCCGACTGGGTGTCGTGGGCCGTTTGGGAAACACATCCTCCAGCTTTTCAGAAGCCGTAAACTTCTCAATCGCTGCATCCCATTGCTGGGATCGATAAAGCGTAAGACCCTCCGTATAGAGTTCTCTCATTTCCATCTGAGATGGATTCAGATCACCCTTCCCTGACATTAATTCGTAACTTTCCACCGCTTCCGATTTTCCCACAACCCGGACCTTGTCGATTTCCCGGACTTCGAATTTATCCCATCCGGCAAGTTCCAGTGTCTGTTTGGTAACCTGAATATAAATGCCATACTGCTTGGCGGATGCTTCCAAACGAGCGGCGGTATTGACCACATCGCCCATCATGGTATAGTTCATTCGCGTGCGACTGCCCATATTTCCGGTGACAATGTCACCGGAATTGACGCCGATCCGCATACGCATGTTGAAAACCAGATCCGGCCATTTATCCCCTTCCGATTCCCATTTCTTTCGGAGATTGGCCAATTCCCGCTGCATACCCAGTGCCGTCAAACAGGCGCGGTAGGCATGATCTTCCATCGGCAACGGCGCTCCGAAGAAAGCAATGATAGCATCCCCTTCGTATTTGTCCAGCGTACCACCTTCCTTCAATAATTCATCCGTCATGACCGTCAGGTATTCATTCAGTAATTCCACCAGTTTGGCCGCCGTAAGCAATTCTGAAAAACTGGAAAAACTTTGGATATCGGTAAAATAGGCGGTCTTAATTCCGGAATCGCCACCCAATTTCGGAACCTGTTTTTCGGCATACATCTGGTCGATTAGTTCCGGTGCGATATAAGTACTGAACGTTGAATGGAGAAACCGCTTATCTTTTTCCACCACCAGGAAATTGTACAGGAATACACCCAGAAAGGTTGCTCCGACCGAAGCAATCGGACGAATGATTTCCCACATCACCAGGTGGTTCAGGAATTGTGAATAGGCAAAGATCACCCACCCGGCGGCTACCAAGACTGGGATAGGCAACGAAAGAATGGTTCGCTTGGGAAAACCGGTGAGTAGCCCCAACCCGATACTGACGAGAATAATCGCCCAACTATTGATTGTATTATCGGTCAAACGAATGAATTCATTTTTGAGTAAACTATAAACTACATTCGCGTGAATTTCGACCCCGGCAAAAGTCTCCTGAACCGGTGTATTCCGTAAATCCATGAGCCCCGGCAGGGATGAACCGACAATCGCCACCCGGTCTTTCCAGTATTCCGGCGGCAGCATATCGGGATTAAAACAATAGCTGTAGGGTAAATAATAAAATGTTTTGTAATACCCGAAATAATTCACAAACATGCGGCCCTGGTCGTCGATGGGAATTTCCCGCACGACCGTCCCGGTAGTGTCTGATAGCCGGAGAAGATGGTTCTCGAAATCGTAATCAAATCCATCCAGGGGAATTCCCAGAATATCCATGATCCCGGCCATGCTTAAGCTGGGATATACATGCCCTGGACCTTTAAAATAAATCGCCGTGGGTGCCCGACGGGTAATGCCGTCCGGATCTTGTGGGAAGTTGGCGCTTCCGGTGCGATGGGCAGCGCTTAACAATTCCACGGCGGTATTCCCCAATCGCTCCGCGCGGGGCAGGTGGCGGGCTTGATCTTCCGGAATCTCCAAAACGTGATTCTCATAATCATATCCCTCCGGCTCCGCATCCATGGGATATAAAAAATTAGACGAATCACTATTCTCGAAAACAAGGGCATGGGTCACTTTACCGCTGGCAGCGGTGGACCGGATAAAACGTTCCGGATCATTGGAAACCAGGAATTGCCCGGTTACAGATGACAAGAGGGAATCTTGCGGTGGATTGGCTTCCGTGAGCGCATTGACCAGATCATAGTTGAAACGATCTTCCGGATCAAAGATCATATCGAACAGAATCGCCTTGGGATCGCCGGAAGAAACCACATCGATCAGTTGGCCGTGATACGCGTGGGGCCAATCCTTGAAATTGCCCAAGTCGAGCACGGAATTCTGTTCGATATCAATAATGACAACCGAATCGATGGATGCCTCTTCAACACCGGCGGCTTTCGCCTTCATCCGGGAATCATAGGACCTGAATTCATATTCATCTAACAGGCGGGTGAGAAAAAACCCCGGGACCCGTGTTCCCAGGGCTAATATAATTCCAATGATTAAACCGATGATAGCGCCAGTCGTTAACCGGCGTGCCAGATCACTCAATATTGCAACTTGCTGATCATGCTGAAAAAAAGAATGGAACTATCCCTTGAATGGCAACTGCTATTTCTGGCTGTCCAATTCCTGGTTCCACTTCACAAAGTCAAGATTGGCATCGGTGCCCTGATCGAACTTGAACATGCTGTATTTCCCATCCTTCCGCACGTTGATCTGCATCCCCTTTACCAGCGTAATCCAGTCCTCCAGGGAAACCTCATAGGGTCCGGCTACTTCCGTGGGAGCCTGTATCTCCTCTACCGGTCCAAGTTTAAACTGGGGCGTCTGGAATCCGGGCTGGCCCGGTTTCGGCGCCTCTTTCTCTTTTTCCACATTGGCCGGTTGATTAACATCGACCTTTCCGTCATAAACCAGGATGCTGCTTTCCTCTTCTCCTGCTTCCGTGCGATACACGGTTCCCCGGATCGCTGCCACCGCCGTCGGTGTTCGGACGGAAACGTTTTTCTTTTCTCCGAAAGCCGCTTTCGCCGACACCCAGGCATTCCCTTTTCGCAAATTGGCCCGGTATGTTTTTTCCATCGGCTTTACGTTCGCCTCATTCAATTCCAACTCCGAATCGGCGCCAAGCCGTACTTTTCCCCCGGTGGACAAGGTAATCTCACAGCGGGACTTGGCCAGCGTTCGGATCACATCGCCCACATAGACTTTCCGGTTAGGCAATGCCCGTTCCCATTCCCCGGCGCCCTGTGATTGAACCTGAACCTTACCCAGGGGCAAGGATATTTTTCCAAATTCCCGGGCATCCGGAGCGCTGAAGAGAAGCCCCAGCGCTCCCAGACCTATGATCATACCGTAAACAAGTCTATGTCGCATCATCACCGCCTTATTTCACCAGAATCATTTTCCGCGTATCCCGAAGGAGTGACACGCCTGTTGGCGAGGTCACTTCCGTAATGTAGAAATACACACCACTGGCGACGCGCTGGCCTGAATAATTCCGGCCTTTCCAAATGAAACTGTAATATCCGGCGGGACGATATTCGTCGTTAGCCAGCACGGCCACTTCCTGACCCAGAATATTGTAAATCGCCAGGTGAATCCGGGCACCTTCTTCCAATCCCAGATTGATCGTCGTTTGCGGATTAAACGGATTGGGGAAATTCTGGCTGACCGTATAGGCATCGGGAACCAGAGAAACACCGCCACTATTCGCTTCGGCAAATTCCCGGGTCCCGGCAATGAACCGTAAGCGGTGGACCAAACCCGTCGAAGAAGATGCAAAGCGCAGATTGGGATCCCAGCGAAGATTCTGCGCAGTTTTTAAGGTCAAATCCACCACGAAGATTTCGAAGCCCTCCGGAATGTCACTGAGTCCGGCAAACTGTACCTCTATCGGAGATTCGGGATCGCCGGAAAGCACTTCCAGGTCCCAATAGCGTCCATCCTCATTTGGCGTTCGGATATCGCGGCGATAGACATCGCCTACTTCGGCCCAGTTCCGGTCATCGATGCGCAAGGCCACATTACCGGGGACCACCGGAGGTTCAAAGGCATCCAGTCGGTCAAACCCATCCTGTGCTGAATTCAACACACCGATCTGGTTGTTCCTGTCATGCAGGGAACCGTTGGTGGCGGTGATCGTGACCAGCCACTCATTCTCATCCAACGATGGTTCCAGAACCATGGATTTGGGCATCATCCGTCCCGTGGCATTCCGGGGATTGATCTTGAGCTGACCACCCTGGACAGACTTGTAGATATAGCCGTTCCAGGGTTTCAACTTGGTGGGCGCTACCCAGTCCGTGTCCCAGGTATAGAGGTTCGGATCACCGGAAAGGGAAACTGTATCCTGCACGGTAATCATATCCAGGGAAATGTCGAAATTGAATGGATTTCCGATGAAAGTCCAGTCGCCGGCGGTCAGATTGATGACGAAACTGGCATCCGTATCCACCGAACGTACCTGTCCCGTATTGATCGATAGTCCCGGATCTTTCACAATCAGGAAATAACTCTGACCCGGATCAATCGAAGTGATATCGGCGAATTCCAGCCAGGTTCCGGCTTCATATGTAAAGAAACGCCACTTGGTCTTGTCATAATTCCCCAAGTCATCCACCAGAATATCGGTGGGTGTATTGTTGGCCGCCTGCATGGGGAAGGAAATCAGTTGATAATCCTGAACTCCCGTTCCATTGGTTATTCCCGTAGGCCACCGGTCGGCGCTGGCAATTCCCGTTCCACCAACGGTAACCGAGATGGAATAGAATCCGGTTTCCGGTTTGCGGGTGATATTTCCAGCTACATCTTCTGTTTCCAGGTAATATTCCACCCCCACGGAAGTGACAAAACTGCTGGCAATCTGGTAAGTATTCAGGGTTTTCATATCCACCGCCGGTTGCCAGGTCAATTCACCGCCCTTACGATAATACAATTCCGCCCGGTCAATTCCCGACCTTGTATCCGAGAAGGAAGCCGTAATGGGAACGGGAGTATTGGCATTCCCTTCCAGGGCCGGATTATGAGCGATGGACGGAGCGGTTACATCTACCTGAATCGTCTGGGGATTGGAAGCTTCCGTTTCGTTTCCGGCGCTGTCCACCGCAAAGACCGACCAGGAATGACTGCCTTCACTGAGAGCCGTTGCAATCTGGTAACTAACTATTGCAGGATCAAATTCCGTAGGCGATCCGTCCAGATTCAACCGATAATTCCGGAGTCCGGCGGTAGCATCAGAAGAAGCATTCCATTTCAATTCCGGTGTATTGTTATTATACCAACCGGCCAACGGTGAGATAAGATTAAACCCGTCCGGCGCTGTATCATCCCATTTAGCGATGATTGATGTGGCATTGGCGTTGTCTGTATTCCCGGCTAAATCTTCCAGCCAGAGTGTTAATGTTGAAATGCCGTTTTGAGGCAAGACAATATCTGTAAGGGTGGCAATATCATTTCCGGCCACGTACACTTCTTGTTCCGAATCGACCTGATAATGGACTCCGGCAATACCGGAATGTTCCACCGGATTGGCCCAGGTCAGGTCAAAGCTATTAGTAGATGTCCACACATTGGGCGTAATGGCCAATGTCAGCGGCGCGGCCGGGGCAATCTGGTCATCCACATTAAAGGTTCCGGACGTACTGGTGATACCTTCCACCGTTGCCCGGACGTTGAAGTCAAATTCCCAAACCGCCGAAGAATCAATTTCCAAATGGATTATGGCGGAACCATCGGTAGTGACATTATCAGAGCCGGTAATCGTCACGTTGGAAGTTGACGGGATAATTTCCCATCCAACGGCTGTTCCGTTCGCCACGTGATTGCCGAATTGATCCACAGCTGTGAGGGATACGTCAAATGTTTGTTTCCGGACCACATCTACCGAATCAACAGGCAGAGTTACTGTAGCGGTCACACCGGGTACAACCGTAATTACGGCCGTGGTATCGCGCAGTCCGAAGATGGATTCGGTAGAATACCCATTCCCCGAATCCTGACCAATCCCGGCCGAGTACAGAGTCCGGCCTTTCACCGCCAGCCTGACACCGGAGAGCGTACCTTTGGTTCCCGATGTTTTCACCGTTGAATTCGTCCCTTTGGAATCAGGATGTTCCACGGGTCCGGAAGTCGTCGCCGAACCGGCGCCATTCCGTAATGCAGACAATAGAGCTCCCTGAGTTATCCAGGTCTCGACCCGATACTGCAATCCGGAAACGGTCCCGGTCGTGAGGGTTACTTCCGTATAACCACTGGCATCGGTGGTCGTCATGTTCGCGCTTAGATTTTCTCCCGTTCCGGCGCCTTCCATGACCGCCCAGTTCACATCCACTCCCTCCAGCGGATTATCAAAGGTATCCACCAGAGTGGCCGAGAGTAAAATCGAGGCCACATCGGCGGACAAATCGATGGGATTTTCGGTCAGTGCTGAAGGCATGGTCAGGCTGAATATATCATCGGGAACAATGGTGATCGTTCCACTCTGATGAACAGCGCCATTGGATTCGGCCTGAATTCTCACCTGATCCCCAACCTGCAGCGCGGTATTGGGATCGGTCAGCAAATCAATGCTGCCCAGTCCGGCCAGGGTCGTCGATTGCGGCGAAGATAAGACGAAGCCGTTACCGTTCCCCGTTACCGGCACAACCGACCAGTTCACGGTTTCACCGTCCCGGACCAGGTTTTCAAATTGATCATAAATCCAGGCGGAAAATCCCAGCGTATCCAATTGGGTCATGACCGTATCGGTTTGATCATTAACCCAAATCGAATCGGGGACACCCGGTTCAATCAGGAACGTGCCGCTGACTTCCGAGGAAACTCCATCGGCGCTCACAACAAATGTATTCGCATCGCCCGCTGCAGTAGAAGTCGTGAAACTATTGGTAATGATCCCGTCCAAATCCGTGGCCGTCGTACTGTCCTGATTAAAGAACCCGAAGGTATTGTTTTCATTCCAGAACACATGGCCATTGGTTTTATAGCGACCATACTGATTAAACAGTTGTACTTCCGTAGTCAGTCCAACCAGGGCGCTGGTGTCAGGACTGACCAACACCGTGGTTCCGTTAGCCGGATAGAGGATGTCGATATTCGTCACTGGATATGCGCTCTGATCGTGATAGAAGGTTCCGGCATCGGTGTAGGTAAAGTCGGGATCCACATACGCGGACGCTTCATCCGACCCAATATCAATCCCTGCGGCAGTGGGAACCAGGTTGAAGTCCCCGTTGGCCCAATCGACAAATTGATCGGTGGAATTCGTATAGCTGTTATTATTAACGACGGTACCGCTGGCGCCCGATTCCAGAATACAATAATTCAGGTCCACGGTTCCCCCGTTGACTTGGAGCGAAGCCACTGCAGGATCATTTCCGGCAATAGTGAGATGATCCAGAATAGCCGATCCATTAATCACCAGCGGGATGCTGTCGGTCATCACATTAGATATGGAAATGTAACGATAGACTGGAATCGTCCGGGCCGAACCGCCCTGAATCCGGATTCCGCCGAATGTTTCTCCCGGATAGAGTGTAGAGAACTGCACTGGTCCGGACTGATTCCCCTGGGCATCCAGTTCGCCCTCAATCATCAGGGTGACACCATCACCCAGGTACAGGATACCACCGGGCTCAATGGTCAGGGTGTCATCGGGAGCAATTGTCAAATCTTCCTCCACAATAATAACCGTATCCGGTGACACGTCAATATTATCGGTGGTGGTTCCACCGAGGAAGGTACGAATGGCAGGAATGGCGCCCATGTCCCGAACAGTACTGTCGGCGTCAAAGCTATCAGTGGAATCACCGGCATCAATACAGGGACTGAGCAGATCAAGGGCATAATCACCATTAATATCATCCGTAAATAACGGGTCCTGATCAATATTTCCATCTCCGGAACCGCCACTGAAATCACTGAACGTCAGGGCTACATTTCCGGTAATTTCGTTACCGCCATTATTCCAAAGAATTACATTACGACCGGATACCGAATCGGTGACCGACCGGGCCGCGGTCATTTGCACGATCCCGCTGCCATTATTGGCAATTGTATTATTGACCAGAACCGGTAATCCTTCAATAGCGGATAATCCCGCACCGGTATTATCAGTTATCATGCAATAGCTCAGAGTCGCGGAACTTTGATCCAGAACCACACCCTGATCGTTACCCCGAATCCAGACATGATCCAGAACCGAAGTAGCGCCAGCGACATTCACACCGGAATATCCGGTGCCAGAACCGGTAATCATCAGATCCTGTATCCAAACCGTATCGGCGGCAATACCGCTGAAGGTGAACACATTGCCACTTTCGTCACCGGTCAAAACAGTGGTCTCCCAGTCATCGCCAATCACAGCTATATCGGCTTCCCGAACCTGGGAAATCCCCATATAGGTTCCTGCGGCCACCCAGATCGTATCGCCGGATTGGGCAAAGTTCAAACCGGCCTGGACAGAAGCAAACGGATCGAATTCAGAGCCGGTGCCCGTGGTGTCGTTCCCCAGTTCACTGACGAACCAGTCCGGTCCACCGTGATTTGTGAGATAGGGGTAAGCGCCCATATCTGCCCGGGTACCGTCGGCATCCTGATCATTGGGATCGCCGGCATTAATCAGCAACGAACGGGCCAACAGACGATAGGAAAATGCCCTGAATTGAGGTTCCGTATCCAGATTGCCGGTTCCGCTTGAACCGGTCAATGAATAAGTGATATCAAATGTTGTTGTACCGTCCGTATCCGTTCCGCTACCCGTATTAAATACGACAGAATTTTTCATCGAAATCGTGGTACTATCGGAAGCCTCATAGAGGTTCCCAACGTTATCAGCCACCGTTACATGATCTAAATACGGGGTACTGTTCTGAAGGACAAATAATCCCGGAGAACCATTATTATTGCTGAATTCCAGGAAAGTAAGTTCCGGAGAAGAATTACTCATTTCCAATGCAATGTCAGTCCCCCGGAAAGCCAGTTTGGTCAACACAGGCGCTCCCCCGTTCAGATGTGCGGTTCCGCTAATGCGAGCCAAAGGCAGAGGACCGGCACCCATCACAGTAATATTCTTCCGGTCGGTTTTGAAATCCTGCATGTAATGTCCCGGCAGGAGCTTAACCGTATCACCCCAGATGGCAAAATTGACGGCCCGTTGAATCGTGGCAAAAGCATCCGCCGGTAACAATCCGTTACTGGCATCATCCCCATTCACATCTACCCAGAAAGTTAGGGGAGCATATCCCGATGTATCGGGTCGTGCCAGAGGAGATTCCACCGCTCCCACATCCGGAGCGGTTGTATCGGAAACACTGCGCACATCGCCGAAAATATCCGTGAATTCAAAAGCGCTGGTATCTGCTAATCCGATTCCCGGTGAATAATCCTCCAAACTGAAATCTCCCGTTGCCGGGTTGACCAGCGCCGGACGACCGTTAAATACGGCCGTGCCGGGATAATCGCCCATGACAATCGAATGTGACACATCTATGGCGGATGTTCCCGGAATATCGGTGATTTCCTCACCATTCAGAGAATTCCCCCAGACAATAGAATTGTGAATCGTTAAAGCACCGCCATCCACGACAAAAGCGCCACTCCCGTCGTTACCGGTATTATTCAAGATCGTGCAGTGTTCAAAAACCGGATGTCCGCTGTTGGTAGTGAATACGGCGCCGCCGTTCCCGGAATTGCCAAAAATAATGCAATTAATAAACCGGGGTTCGCCATTATCGACGCCAACGGCCGAGCCGGTCCCGCTAGTGGCATTATTGACCAACACCAGATTTCGTAAAGTCGGTGAGCTTCCGAGAATCCGTATGCCGCTGCCACCTTCCGGTGTGGCGCCCCGTTTAATCGTGAAACCTTCCACCATTACTTCCGGTCCTTCGCCGTTGGAAAATTCCATTCCGAAGCTATTGTTCTCACAATCAATGATCGTGTTCTGGGGACCATCCATGGACCGCAATACCGCTTTTGCACCAAAGAAATCCAGTTGCGTATTGCCGGTACCGGCATAGGTCCCGGGACCCACTTCCACCGTATCGAAATCACTGATTTCATTGATCGCCCGTTGAATCGTTTGGAAGGGTGTCGTAAGGCCATCGCCGGTGAAGTCATTCCCATCGGTGGTTACGGAATACACAAAGTAGCGCTGGACATCCCGCTCGTGTTCAATGGGACCGAGATCGGGCAGGGAACCGGCCGGTCGAGGCCGGGGGTTGCCCAAATAGTCGGTATTCGGTACAGCCACATCCGAAGCGAGGAACACATCCGGATAGGTTGCGCGCCCACGGCCGATTGCCGGAGAATATTCAGAAAGGGAAAAGTCCCCGTTATCAGGATCCACTATCATGGGGTCAAAGATCCAGTTCTCACCGGAACCCAAGACCTGGGTTTCACTCTGAAGAATGCAGTGATCCACAACCACAGGAGCGCCGTTACCGTGCCACATTTCGTGATCGGTTCCTTCACCCGAGATATTCCCAAAGAAAATACTGTTATAAATATATAGGGGGATCGCCACGATGGCGACACCATATCCATCATTGGACGTCCCATTATTTCCCATGAACAGGGAATGGACGATTTCATTCCCCGTACTTAAACCACTGTTATTGTCATTGTAAATAGCACCACCTCCGGGAGCGGAATTATTAATGAAAATGGAATTTTGAACAAAGATATTCGAATCCCAGCTATTAATTGCGCCGCCACGCTCACTCGCATTATTTCCTTCGAACAGGCAATCATAGATATTCACTTTACTACCGGTATCCACATTGATCGCGCCGCCGCGATTTCCGGAATTATTGATAAACCGGCAGTTACGCACGGAGACTTCAGTATGTACAAGAGTTTGATTTGAACCAATCTGAAGGGCTGTATTGATTCCGTTCTGAATCGTAAGTCCGATCAACTCCGTGCTCGTTTCCCCTTGATCCATGGTAAGGAAAGAACCGGAATGATCCAATTCAATAATGGTACTGTCCGGACCGGCCGAGCTCATGATCACCAGATTACGAACATAGGGCAAGGGGTCGCTTCCAAACGGTACGTCCTGGAGATTGATGTCCCGATCACCAAATGGAGAATTGTAAGTCCCGGGAAGAATCAGGATCGTATCACCATCATTGGAAACTTCCACCGCATTCCTGATTGTCTGGAATGGTGTGTCCGCATTTCCCTCACCGTTTGGAAGAGCATTGTTATTCACATACCAAACAGGACCCTGGTATTTGGGAACCACAGAAACGCCCCAGGAGGGTAAGCTTTCAAATGACTCTGTATCTATCGCAGTGACATAGAAATAATAGGTAGATCGATTCGCTAAACCGGTAATCACGGTTTGGGTATTAAGCCGCCCTATTACTGAATCCACACGTGTCCAGGATGCAGAATCCGAACTCTGGTAAATGAAATATTCAGATACATCCGTGGCATTGGAAACTGACCAATTCAATTCTGCAGACTGATCCAAGGGTATCGCTACCAAATCCTGAGGTGCATCGGGATAGGGGGTTACTCCCCAAGAAGATTCGATTGGACCCAGATCGGGCATAGAACCTTCAGGTTGGGGACGAGGATTACCATAAAAATCGATTATAGGAACATCCTCATACTGTAAACTGGAGTAATTGAAATACTGGTTAACTCCCAAGCCTATGGCTCCGGAATAATCCGACAGGGAAAAATCACCATTTTCAGGATCAGCAATCATCGGATCGAAACTATAATTATCATTGGGGAATGAATACAAATCCTGGACCAGACAGTTATGAACGCCGGTCAAAGTCCCTCCGATATCAGGTTGTACTCCTGTATTTCCCCAGAATATGGAATTATAAATTGCAAATCCTGATGAAGCCTGGGTCCAAATTGCACCGCCACTTTCCGTGCTGGTGTTATCCAAAAACAAGCAGTTTACGATACTGGCCGTGGATCCGGGAGTAGGATTCCATCCAAACGCAGCACCTATCCGGGCCGAATTCTGATAAAAGATGATAAAAGATACTGTTGTAAATATCAATATTATCGGCAAAGAAAACACCGGAAACATTCGGACCCGAATTCCCGATAAACTGCGATCGATTCACTGTAATATGACTTAGATTATTACCAGTCAGTACAACCGATCCAAAAGATTCGTTATTCGAATTATTCAGGAATTTGCAATTTTCAATAACCAGCTGACTGTTTTCCACTTTAATGATGGGATTACCATTGGTCGCCTGGCCATTTTGTATCGTGAGCCCCAATAATTTCGTACCCGGTCCTTCTCCACTGGTAACATCCAGGAAACGGTTCGGCGTAGCACCAAAACCGGAAAGATCAATAATCGTCGAATCGGGGCCTTTTTCACCCATCAGCACGAGGTCCCGGGAGGAAGATGTCATTCCACCAAGTTGATCAGTTTGTTGGAAATTCAGGTCACGATTATTATCACCTGAATAGGTACCGGGTCGCAGGAGAATG
>JAADFQ010000223.1 GCA_013152835.1 FCB group bacterium | reverse complement strand
TATATTCATCTGGATGAACTTGGGCGGGCTTTACAACGGTATGCGGCCTTGATTGATGGTTAGATTATTACCGGTGATGTTCATTTTTCTGCTGACGAGCTGCAACCCGGTCAGCGAGGACCCCTTCCCGCCGGCTGCTCCCGAGTGGATAGCCAAATCATTACCGGAAGCCTGGAATGAACGGGGTATTGATGCGGAAAGCTCCGGTGCATCGGGAATTATTCTCATGTGGCAGCCCAATACGGAATCCGATCTGGCCGGGTATGTGTTGTACCGGGCCGATTCAACCGGTTCAAACACGTTCCGTCCGATTATGGAAATCGATTTAATGGAGATTTGGACATCGGACACGAGTTACATCGATGCGCAGATTAATCCGTATGTGGATTATTACTATTATCTCACCGCCCGGGATCAGGCAGGAAATGAAAGTCCACCATCCGATACATTAACCTACCGGCTTATGTTACGTTGTCAGCTCCTTGATCCGGTGGACCAGTCCGTAGTGTTGGATTCCCTGTCTTTCTCGTGGGTCGATCCGGTGGGTAATTACACCTACACACAGGAATATGTGCTTCGCATCGATCAGCTTGATCCTGTGCCTCATACTGCCTGGATTACCCGTTTTTACCAACGCTGGTATTCCTCGCAATCAAGTGGGGATCCGATTCAGGTTGACTGGTTTCCGTCCCCGGGTCCCTGGCCGGACTATGTGAGTACTTGCCGGGCAACCCGTGACAGTCTGGAGCCGGGGCTTTACCGCTGGAAAATCAAGAATCTGAGTGAAGTGGATAACGCCACCGGATTGGATGAATGCAGCGGTGAATCGGAATGGGCGTTGTTTGAGCTTCGCACCCGATAGATCAGGAATCCAAGCGGCCCGGTTCCCCGGGATATAAATCCATCACCCGGTCGGATTGCCAGTATTCCAGACTATTCACGTCCATCACCGTAAGACGTCCTTCCCATCCGGCGCCCTGGTCAAGATTGATCAGGTTTCCCCAAATCACCGGTGTAGCATCCGGTTGAACCTTGAGGGTGGGCGTGTGTCCGATAAACACGCGGGTAAACTCGGGAATATGGAATTTTTCTTTCTGGTGAGCCGCCGCCATATACAGGGACCGGTCCCAGTAAAACCGGTCCACATCCTGTTTTTCCAGTGATACGTCCGGTTCGAATCCCGCATGGACGAACAATTGATTATTCTCATCCACATGATAGGGCTGTGCCGCTTGTAAAAATTGCCGGTGATTTTCGGGGATTCCGCCGCGATAACTATCCAGCGTGGCCTGGCCGCCCTGTCGCCGATGTTCCGCGTGGGCGAGTCCGGTTTCCATCCAGTTCTGCGTCCAGAGGTCATGGTTGCCCCGGATCAGAATAACATTTGGCAGGGTTCTCAGGTATTCAATCGTTTCCCGGGTCTGGGACCAGCCATCGCACACATCGCCGAGCGAAATAAGGCGTTCTGACTGGGGTGTGAACCGGGCACGTTCCAGCGCCTGAAGGAGTGCTTTGAAGCCGCCGTGAATGTCGCCTACCGCCAGGATGCGCATGAAAAATCAGGAGTTATCCGGATCCGGGGCGGACAGTTGAACCTCCCGTCGGACGGTGAGGGCGATCAGCATCTGGGCCGGATAATAGGTTCCCAGGACGACAATTCGGGACCATTCCAACGGCGTATGAAATTTATTCCAGGCCAGGGTGGCATCGGAGAGGATAAACAGGACGGCGCCGACGGGGGCCAGCCAACCCAGAAGTGGATTGGATCGGGTCCGTTCCACCGCCTGCCAACCCATGGTGAGGATAACAGCTATGTAGATCAGTACGGGCCAGCGCAGGTCTCCCAGACCGGGAAGGAGTAAGGCGTAGATCAGTAATCCGAAAATGGCGAAGGGGAGTACGGTAAGCGTAAAGCGGGTCTGCCGTCCGGTGGCAAAGGCGGTAATATAGGCAATATGGGCAATGAGAAAACTAACCAGCCCCGCCAGGAAAAGTTGGTCCGGCCACATGAGAAACACATCCCCGGCCAGGGAAAATAAAAGCCCCAGAAGGATCCTGGTCCGATACGGACCTGCCGTTCGACCCCCGACCCAGGCCAGGACCAGAATAAATATGGTGGTCATCGGTTTGTACACATAAACCAGCGTTTGATCCTGATTCATTTCCGCCACAATGGTAATCACCGCCCCCAATAGAATCAACAGGAGTAAAATTCGGACATATCGGTTATCAGGCATCACTTATTTCTCCCTTCCATACGAAAAACTGCCCGGAAACTTACAACGGGATCATCGGAAATGGCGGACGATTTCTTTCATTGATTAGGGGTCTGCCGTTCCCCTAATTTCGACCCCGATTTTAATCGATCGAAGTGCCCACAGCTTCCCGATGTGACACCATTACCGGCCCCATAGCTCAATTGGTAGAGCAGTGGCCTCTTAAGCCATTGGTTGAAGGTTCGAGTCCTTCTGGGGTCACAAATCGGGGGTAGAGCAGCCCCGATAGCCATCGGGGTTGGTTCAAGGTTCGAATCCTTGTGGGCGGTTTCTTTCTCGTGTTCCATGGCTCTGTCTTGGAAGGAAGGAGCTGGGCAAAAGAGTTTTAGGATTGATCATTGAACGGGGATTCCGTTCTCCTGTCTCCGGATGGTTTCATTTATACGACTATCCTGGGCCGGTTTAATATAAATCCAATCAACGCGATAATCAACGCGATTGGAAGAATAGAAAAATTGTACCCCGGACCCGGTCCGTCAATTCCGCCATGGATTTTATTGGATTTGTTATTAATATGGGGACGAAAATTCAGGGGAATGTCATGGGTTGCTTGGAAAAATCCGATTGCAGTATATTACGAATTATCGAGCTGTATCCGTCGCTACAGCAGGATAGAAACTAGTTAGACTTGCATTATTATGGTTAGGAAAAAGTCAATTATTATATTAGGTGCTGGTGCAAGCCAAGAAGTTGGTCTACCAGTCGGAAGTGAATTAAAGAATTCTATTTCTGAATTATTAGATATCCGATTTGATGAAGATGGGATTAAGCAAATAAGTGGTGATTATTCTATTACTGCTGCATTGAGAATCGCAGTAAATGAAAGAGAAAACCATGAAGATAT
>JAADFQ010000222.1:1603-4087 GCA_013152835.1 FCB group bacterium | reverse complement strand
AGCCCGTTTCCAATCGGCGAAACCGTGGAGACCGTGCGCCTGATGGATAATCTCTGTCCCCGGCCGCAGATAGAGGTGATAGGTGTTGCCCAGAATAATCCGGGCGTCCAGCGCTTCCAGGTCCCAGGGCGCCAGGGTTTTGACGGCGCCGTAGGTTCCCACGGGCATAAATACCGGCGTTTCGATGGTTCCGTGATCGGTGTGCAATTCCCCTCGCCGGGCATTGGAATGGGGATCGGTGGTCAGGAGCGAAAAAGAAACGGGCATTTTAACCCGGAAACAGGGTATTCATAACATCCCGGACCGATCGAACCGGAATCAGTTTTAATCCTTTCAGATTCGCCTTAAGTTGGGAACGAAAGGGAATGATGGCGGATTCAAATCCCAGCGACAGGGCTTCCCGGAGACGTTTATCCAACTGGGACACGCTACGCACTTCTCCGGCCAGACCCACTTCTCCGATGAAGATTAAACGCTCGGGCAGCGCAATATCCCGTGCACTGGAGGCCACGGCGGCCAATACCGCCAGATCAATGGCGGGATCATCCACTCGCAGGCCACCCACCAGATTGACAAACACGTCCCGGTTGCCCATGGTAAGATTCATCCGCTTTTCCAGCACAGCAAGAAGCATGGCCAGACGCCGATAATCCAGGCCGTTCACGTTCCGTTGCGGCGTACCGAACCGGGCGACCGTAACCAGGGCCTGGACTTCCACCAGGATGGGTCGGGTTCCTTCCAGGCTGGGATAAATAGCCGATCCCGGAACTGAGGCCAGCCGCTCCTGCAGAAACAATTCGGAGGGATTGGTTACTTCGGTCAGGCCCGTGGCATCCATCTGAAACACGCCCACTTCATGGGTCGCCCCAAAGCGGTTTTTCACGGCCCGCAAAATGCGGTAATTGTGGCGCTCATCCCCTTCCAGGTAGAGTACCGTATCCACCATGTGCTCCAGCATCCGCGGTCCGGCAATCACGCCTTCTTTGGTGACATGACCGATAATCAGGATCGTGACCGAAATCGATTTGGCCAATTGCAACAGACGTTGCGCACAGTCCCGGATTTGGCCTACCGATCCGGGAAGTGAATCCAAATCAGGATTGTACACGGTCTGAATGGAATCGATGACGACCAGTTCCGGTTTCTCCTTGCGGATGGCGTCTTCGATGGCGTCAATTTCCGCTTCGCCGGAAAGCCAGAGTGATTCCGCCGTTATCTTCAGCCGTTTGGCTCGCATTGCGACCTGATCCGGACTTTCCTCAGCGGAAATATAAAGGGCCGGGACTCCGCAGGCATGCAGAATCTGGATGGCCAGAGTGGACTTTCCGATCCCGGGATTTCCCCCAATCAGCACCAGAGCGCCGCTGAGCAGTCCGCCGCCTAAAACACGGTCCACCTCACCAATCCGGGTGGGATAGCGGCGGGGGGCCCTGTGATCAGACAAACGAGCCGCCGGAGCCGTCGCCGTCTTCCGGTTCCCGGAGGATTTGGACTTCCGACCGGACACGGTAAATTCACTGAGTGTACCCCATTCATGACAGGCAGGACATTGTCCGTACCATTTGGGAAAGTCGGCGCCGCAGGCGTTGCATAGATAGACCAGTTGAGATGATGATTTTGCCATAATTCTGTAGAGGAAAAGATTCAGTTTCCTCGTGCATTAAGTTAAGGATTTACAGGCGGTGGGCCCAAGCGATGTTCCGGCAACAAACGTGATGATGGGAAAATTTTCCAAATCCATTCCGGATGAAAAGATTGGAAACAACTGTTCATGACGAAATTCATTGATTTCTTTACCAGGGGTTAATATAATCCCCTTGTAAATTTTTAAAACCGTTCTTTCATTTGGATAGCTGGCATGGAAACATTGAAACAAGCTGTATTATTCACAGGCATTATGTTTACGCTTCTTTTTGGCGGAAAGAATCCCTTCTCAATTTTTGCCGAAGCCAAGGCCGGACCGTTTAAACCGCGCATCAACGATTATATGGATGTTTATCCTGAACTGAATCTCATGGGCACGTTAAAAATCGGTGTGGGAGCCTCCGGGGGATTTTTGGTGGGACGGTACAGTTATTTTCTGGATCGGGGTGCTTCGCTCGTGCGGGGAATAGCCGTTGACGGGGATGCCGTCTGGGAAGAACGAATTGCCTCCGTGGGTATCCGGAGTTATCAAAAACCATTTTATCTGGAACTCATGTATGTTTCGGGGTGGGTTAAAGAATCGATTTCAACCCGGGATCCGATCATCGACGCCCTTTCCACTACTTTCCACGCTACCGATGTTCGCGGGTACGCCATCGGCGCCGGTTTTATCGTCCCCTTGATTGCCTTTCTGAATCTCAATATCGGAGCGGAATATCTGCATTTACCATTATATCGGGATCCGGCCCGGAAAAAGGATCAGGTAAATATAGGCGGATATCATGTCTCCGCCGGGATAATGGTGAAGCTATGAACAGGAATACATCCATTTTATCCGCC
>JAADFQ010000222.1:0-1598 GCA_013152835.1 FCB group bacterium | reverse complement strand
TGGGAATCGGCATTATCCTGTCGCTGTTCATTTCCTGTGAAATTCCACCCGATGATCCCGGGGATCAAGTTGAACCGGAGTCCCTGTTCCTGAATACATCTGAAGATACGGTTCTGGTCCTTTCCGGAGATGAAATCATCCTGGAAGTCTATGGCGTTTACCTCAATGAAACGCAAACCACGATCCGGAATAGCGGTGTCCTGGCGGAAACCAGTTATGTCGATTATTCTCTTGATACGGTTCAAACATTGCTGGACCGGCGCCAGGTGGACTGGTTTTCAAGTAATGACTATGTAGTGGAAATATCCGACGGGATCGCCCTGGGCAGAAACGCCGGTTCGGCTATGGTGTGGGCCGGAATGAATGGCATGACCAGTGATACTCTGGTATTGATTGTAAACACGCCGGACCGCGCTCCCGATTTCCTCCTTGATCCGCCGCTTTATCAATTAGTCTTCCAGAACAGTGGCCAAGTTTCCGGACAGACTCTGGCCGGACAAAATATCACCCTGATTGTGGGCACCGATACAACGGCAATCGAAAGTAATGGCCGATTCAGTCATTGGGTCCCCCTTGTGGAAGGGATTAACCCTATCCCCGTTACGGCGGTGAATAATGAAAACGGACTCAGCACGACGAAGCAAAAGACCTTTGTGTATTATCCGTTTGAAACATCCGGAATCGTGGGCCACTGGTCCGGTACTACACTGACCCGTCCCTTCAGTTTCGACATTTATGAGGCGCTGGGCATCTATGTGATTGACGGAACCCTGACCATTGACGTCACCATGATCGGCGGGCCCATGATCGTCCGGGACATTGTGATCGCCGGCCTGATTCATCCCGATGGAACGATTGATGCCAGTCTGTCAAAGGAATGGGGCGGATTTACTCTGACGGGCCATATGGAAGGATATTTTCGCGATTCCGGTCACTCACAGGGAACCTATGGTTTCAGAATTACTCGTTCCGGCTGGCCAACCGTTTCGGCTTCGGCTGCATGGACTGCAGAAAAGGATTAAAAGTCAACGATTCGAAACAATTCTTTCTTATACCGCATATATTCACAAAATTTTCAGGAAATTTCTGATCAGTGACGACTGGAATGTTATCAAACCGAATTTCTTATTCGAACAAGGAGAATACGGGAATGAAAAACAGACTCGTGTTAATATCAATCGTTTTTCTGGCACTGGTTGTTTATGGATGTAACCGAAATACTGAAAATGACCCTACAGATTCGTATATTAATGTTCTGATTCTGGATAGTGATTTGGAACAAACGCCAATTTCAGGTGTGGAGGTGACCCTGGCTCCGGTGGAGAAAGTTAAGGTGACCGATGAGTACGGGAAATGTTCGTTTTCTGTTGAACCTGGTAATTATATTGTCAATGCCAGCGTCTGTTGTGTCGGTCCGGGGAATATCGTATATCACGACTCGGTTTCTGTAGCCTTAAACCAAACCGTAAATGACACACTGTATGGGTGTACAATGTGTGAGTAAACGGGAAAGAAGTTTTTCAATAAGATGTCAAAGCTTTAAGCAAAGGCATCCTTACGTTCATTTAACGTTACCAGTCCGGTCCCAAGGAGAAATA
>JAADFQ010000221.1 GCA_013152835.1 FCB group bacterium | reverse complement strand
TGCTCCCAGATCAGATTGTGTCCTATCAACCCGTTGGGTGAAGCCGCTGCAAACAGGGAATCGACCGGCACGACCACCGCATTCCGGTGGGTGCGGCCCAAGGCGGCAATGACCGTATTCAAATCGGAGGGCGCCCGGAAACGCAGTCCGTCCCGATCCTTCGCCTGCCGGAATGCCGTGTCGGCGGAGCTGAATTTTCCCCGCGCACTTTCCACCTGCCCGAACCAGTAATACCCGTCGGCAAATTCGGGATAGCGCTGTAGAAACGAATCCAAAACGGCGGCTTGTATGGGGAGCGGTTTTTTCTTCAGCCGTTCCCGTAGTTGTTCCCGGATGGCCGTGGCCGACTGGCCCTCCGGGGGAATGGAAATAAATGGCGGCTGGTCCTTCAGGTTACTCACCAGGGTTCCCAAAAAGACGGGGATCCCGTCCCGATCCGCCCAGCGAAGAATGTCTTCCAGATTTTGTTGGAAGATGGTCACCGTCCGGCGATACAGGGGACTGTCCAGGGGAATGGTCTGTTCCCGGGCCATTTTGGCCATAAGTGTTTGGGGCGGGGCCTTTCGGGTGGAAGCGGATTTCAACGTATTCAGGGCAACGGACCAGAGGCGGTATAAGCGTAATTTTTTAAGCTGCAGATAGAGCAGGGTCAGTCGACGGTTAACCCCCCAGAAGGGACGCTGGGAAGAACCGGTCCCCAGGGCGCCGTAGAATTCATTGTGCCCGCTGTAAATCAGGAGGGCATCGGGCGCATAGTTCAGTGCTTCCCGGGCGAAATCCCGCACCGTAAAGGTGCCGATGGCGGTCATTCCCAGGTTAATGACTTCCACCGTGCGCTTGGGATACTGCGCCTCAAGCCGGGCGCGCAGCATGGCCGGGAAGGAGCCCGAATACAGGGTGGGATAACCGGCCGTCGTGGAGCCGCCCAGGACAAAAATGCGTAAACCGTTCTTTGGTTTGGTTTTCAAAAACCCGTCCTGGGTGCCAAAAGCTGCGAAAGTAGCCCCGGAAAAATACAGTTTGCCGACGGACGGGTTTACGGTATAATACTCTTTATTGTAAGGATCGGGAATGAAGAGTCCCCGGGATTCATCCGGGGTCCAGATGAGTCGCAGACCGCCTTCGAGCAGGATCAGCAGCAGCACCGGAATCAGGGCCAGGGCCAGATAGAAGGCTGGTCGGGTTGCGGAAGTGGGGTTAGAGGTTGTCATGGGTTCCGGGAAATTAAAACTGCTGGAAATAAAACGGGCTCCCGAAGGAGCCCGTTTTCATCATAATCTGGTCCGCAAAATTACCGGAGCAAGGTCATCTTCTTGACCGCGTGGAAATCACCGGCCCGTACTTCATAGAAGTAGACGCCACTGGAAACGGCCCGACCCTGTTGGTCGATACCGGCCCAGCGGAGACCGTAGACGCCCGGTTGTCCGAATTCACGGTTGTATTGCAGAACTTTCTGACCCAGGACATTGTAGATGTTCAGGGTCACCATTCCCGCATCCGGCAAGGTGAATTTGATTTCCGTCACCGGGTTGAAGGGATTGGGGTAATTCTGCTCCAGTGAGAATTGGAGTGGCAAGGCGTTGGGATCCGTGCCCACCGTATTCAAATCCGGTGGTGTTTCCACCGTAAGCGGTGGATCGTCAGTCCAGGTATCCTGCGGGAAAGCGTAAGCGGACGGCCAGACCGGACCGGCATCGGAAATGCTTTCCGGCTGGATGAACCGGCAACGGAAACGACCGAAAGCAAAGCCACCGCCTTCTTCCAGTTCGTTTACCGGACCGGCGAAGTGGTAGACGTAGACCCAGGCATAGGGCGCTTTACCGGTATAGGTTACCGTGCGGCTGTAAATGCCGTCACCGGCGGTGGCGTCACCGCTGGTTCCGTCGTCCACCATGACCAGGTCATCGAAGGGACGACTTTCCGGGAAATAGCCCGTCAGGTGAGCGGCTACCGGATCTTTGATGTACAGCCACAGTGTGTCGGTGGAACCGTCAAACAGGGTGGCTGAGGACATATCAACGCTGAAGGTCAGATCAATGGACTGTCCGTCGGGGATGATGCCCTGGGAAGGTAAGTCCATGTAATATTCCAGACCCACTTCCTGAATGACATCCGGGTTCCCTTCAAACGTGTAGGGACGATTGCCGGCGCCGTAGGTCGGGGGTACTTCATAGCCCCAGTCCGCACTCCAGTCCACGCCCGGATACGGAGACCCCAGGTAAGTCAGGGATTCCGAACTCCACTGGATATAATATTTATATTCATCGTCGGTATTGGGGAAGTTGGTAATGGGTGCCGCCAGTTCATAAATGGTTTCGCCCGGGATCCGGGTCATATTCAGGTTGGACCCATCGGGAAGCGCCGTACTGGCCCAGCCGTTGAAGCCACCGCGAACCTGAACGGTATCGTTCCGGACCACGCTGAAAATTCCCAGTTCCTCATAGGCCGACATATCGACCGTGAAATACACGTAGGCCGTGACCACTTCCTGAGTGGTGGGTGGTTGATCATTGAAGTACTGGAAGGCCAGGGTCGTATCCTGATGAATCGTGGCCGTCCGGTTATCAATATCCCCTTCCCAGACCGTTCCGCCAGAGGCGGCATAGGTGAATTTGTAGGCGATATCGGTTCCGCCCACCAGAGTGTCGGGAATACTCACCAGACCGGACCAGTAATCACTCTCGCCTTCCTGAGTCAGGTTATCGCCACCGCTCCAACCGTTGAAGGAGCCCCGGACATCCACCTGTTCACCCAGGTAGCCGAAGGGAATCTGACCGGCCATATTCACACGGAACCAGACATCCAATCCGTCGGTCGGGGTGAAGGGAGCCACATTATCCCAATAAGCCAGGGGCAATACCGTATCGGAAGTTACCGTAGCCGTCCGGTTATCGATCCCTTCCCAGTATTCTGCCTCGGCCAGGTTGGTATAGCGGTATTTATATTCCAGGTCCACGCCGTCGGTGGTGCCGATGATATCGACGGTTTTGGACCAGTAATCGCCGTTGGCGGTGAGGGTATCATTCTGGGACCAGCCGTTAAAACCACCGGAAACATAGAATCCGGCGACCGTGGAATCGGTGAGATTATCCTGGGTTGAGGTATTCACCGTAAAGGTTACGCTGAAGGTGTCCACAGCGACGCCGGTCGGCGGTTCATTATTGAAATAGACCCAGGCAATGGTGGTGTCGTTGGCCGCCGTGAAGGTGCGGTTATCAATACCTTCCCAGTTGGTGGCATTGTCGGCGCCGGTCCAGACGAATTTATAGCCTTGAGCACCCGGGGCCATGGAGACCTGTCCGGACCAGAAGTCCGCGTTGGATTCCTGGGTCAGATCGGATCCGGCGCCCCAGCCGTTGAAATCTCCCCGGACATCCACTTGTCCGCCGTCATAACCGACAACGCCGGCCATATTGACGCGGAACCAGACATCCACGGAATCGGTTTCCGTGTACGGTGCCGAGCTGGGTCCCCAGAAATGCAGGACCGTCGTGTCCGCAGACGGCACGGTGAGCGAACGGTTGGGATCACCTTCCCAGGTGAGATTTCCCAAATCGTCGGTATGGGTAAATTTGTATTCGACTACATCGCCGGAAGTCAGGGCCAGGGTAGTGGACCAGTAATCGCCGCCCACGTTGGTGAGGACATCGGCATCCGACCAGCCGTTCATGCCACCGCGGATGTGAACGGTACTGGTGGAATCGGTGGCGCCGTCACCGTAGGTGGACATATTCACCAGAAAAGTGACGTTGGCGGTGGTGGTCGCCGGGATTTCCGTTAGATCATCGATGTACAGCGTATCGCTGACATCAGCGGTTGAGCTTAACTGAATACTTTCAATGGTTACATAATCGGTGGAATTGATGGCGCCGTTTCCGGTGATCCAGCCGGTAAAGGTAGCGGTCGCCAGATCGAGTTCCACCCATTCCCAGTCATTGGCATCGGCCGTGGGCGTAATCCAGGGCCCGGCTTCATAGCCGTCACCACCGGTTCCGTTATCCCAGATAACAATCCGGAGGGAGTCGGCTCCGGAAGCCCGTAGCCAGAAACCGATTTTGGAGTCCGGGGCAATCTGATCATTTCGATTATTCAGACGAACGAACCAGCCGCCGGTCACAGCGGGATCATCCACGAGGGTGAGTCGGCCGGATTGGGATCCGTTATAGGCATAGTCGGTAGATACTTCAAAAGCGGATTCCGCCAGTACTCCCGTGGTAGAACCGGAATAATTGGGATCTTCCCAATTACCAATATCGGTTTCAAAGTCATCGATTACCTGCCCATATCCTAAGGACAAGGCCAGGAATGCGAATAGCACTGTTTTCATGTTTAACCTCTTTGTTAAGGAATTAGCCATTGTTCGGGAACAATGGTAATCAGTAACTCATATCTGAGTTACGCTTTGAAATTTCGGCAGAAATTTAGGGGCGCCTGATCTTTATGACAAGCCTAAATCCGGGGTTTTTGGGCCGGGCAATTCCCGGGTTTAAAACACGATCCGGATGGCCAGTTTGTGGATATTGTTCAGGTGAATAAAGGATTCGAAGGCATAATCCGCTTCCATGAGCATGGAGCGATTGACCGGAACCTTCAACCCGGCCCCCAGCGTAAACTGCTCCTCTCCATCCTGCTGGTACAGGGATTTCAGCCCCCCCCGGAGCATGACCAGATTATTCAAAAGGGCCAGTTCCAGTCCCGTATTCACGTATTCCGAATTATCATTGGGATGAATGCCGTCTACCGCCCAGGTGAGTCGCAGCGCCGGCGAATTCAGTAACTCTCCCGAAAGGCCCACCCGCAGCAGGAGCGGTAAATCGAAACGGTCGGTGGCAAGATAGGCGTTCACACTTTCATTGTTGCCGTTGTGCAGGGGATCAATGTCTTTATTCACCAGCAGGTCTTTGCCGGAGATCTGGAGTTTCTGACCGAAATTGCTGATGCTGACGCCAAAGCGAATATCCTTAAAGGGTGTCAAAAACAGGGTTCCCAGGTCGATAGCCAGGCCGGAGGCGGAACTCTGGGAGATATATTCATTGATATACTTGACGGTGCCGCCGATGCTGAACCGATCGGTGAGGCTCCGGGCGTAGGTGAGGCCCAGGGCGTAGCTCCCGGCCCGGAAGGTTTCCCCGGTGCCTTCCTCATAGCCGTAGCGCGTGACCTCCATTTCCCCCATGGTCATGGCCGTCACCTGGAGCCCGACGGTGCCGATCCCGGGCAGGGGCTGGACAAAACCCAGGTAGGTAAAGGCGATGTCAGCGATCCACTGGGAACGGTTAACCAGCAGTTCCCCCGATTTCAACTGGGTGATTCCGCTGGGATTCCAATACATGGCCGAGGCGTCATCCGCCAGGGAGACAAACGCGCCTCCCAGGCCCACGGCCCGGGCGCCGGCGCCTATTTTCAGAAATCCGGCTGCCGTGGTGCCGGTTTTATTGACCTTCTGGGCGCCCACCAGTCCCAGGGCGATACAAAAGGCAATGAATGGTTTGTAGTACTTCATAAAGCCACCTATTTGATGACGGCGAATTTGCCGATAAACTCGCCCAGGGTTTTTCCCGTTACCGGATCATCGGCCTCTACCTGAAAAACATATACGCCATAGGCGGCCGATAAATTATCCTTGGTCAAAAGGTCCCATTCCGCCGTGCCTTCGAACAGGTCCGAGTCGTGGCGGATGGTCCGCACCAGTTCTCCGGAAACGGTGAAAATCCGGATCGTGCAATGGGGCGGCAGATGATTGAAATGGATTGAGCGCGGACCCCGTCCGGAAGTAAACCGGTTTCGAGGTTCCCAGGGAACCGTCGCCACATAGGGATTGGGGACCACTTTGATCCGTTTCATCTGATCGGCAATCCGGTCGGTATCGATCCGGGGAGCGGCGGTGGTGAATTCAAAAATATCCGTGGACAGAAACGGTTTATTGATGAATAAAAAGAGCGTATCGCCGGGTGACGGTCCATAAATATGATCGGTAATCCAGGGTCGGGGATAATCCATCTTGAACACCCAGGAAGGATACAGTTCACCGTCCTTTTCATTATCCAGAAATACAACCCAGTCGGTCTCTACCGAGTCCGCATCCAACAGCCCGTTTTTATCATTGCTCTCAAACGGGGAATAATCGCCGAACGCGAAGGGTATCAACTCCCAGTCCACTGAATCAATGCCGGTTAACCGAACCCGTTTTTCCACATGGAAATTGGCGTCCCGGGCGTGGAAACGGGTGTATCCGGCCCGGAATTCTTCCGAACGGGTGGCTCCCGAATCACGGGTGGTCCACTGATAGGTAATTTTCAGCTTTTTGATAATCAGATTATCGGCAATATCGAAGGTCCAGTCGACTCCGTCCGTATAACTGTCCGCCGCCGGCCCATCCGGAAAGTCGTAGAAATGGTAGCTCCCGGCGGTGTCCTGAACCGTGAGCGATATATTGGTGGCCGTATTGCCGCCGTCTTTCCCGGCATCCCGAAGGTTCAACTGCCAGGTCCCCGCCGTGGGATGACCGGCCAGGGTATTCAGGGTGCGGGTGTAGGTTCCGCTGAAATATCCGTCCTGGACCAGAGCCTCGGTCTGATCCGGGGCAATCAGTACCAGCGATCCTTCGCCCATATTATCCACTACAATCCGGTAATCAGCCGGCTGGGGAATCCCCACCACCGTGGAGAGGCTGAACACATTGAGGACGAAATTCCACAGGGAATCCTGAGACCAGTGCGATGTGGCGGAATTCAGATACAGAAAATCCTGGTTGTCCAGCTGCAGCCGGATACCGTCGATAAGGGGCTGCTCATCGGTAATTTTCAGTTTGTCGCTGCAGTCAATCAGCGTATCAATTGCCGTCGTATCGGTTACGTCGGCCAGGGTAAAACACTTGGTTGTTAACGTATCATAACCGGGACTAAACAGTCCGCCGGATTTCTTTATCGTCGTATCTTCAAACGTCACCCGATAGGTGTGTCCCTGCTTCACGGCGTAGGGGTCCACAATGGTGAAGCTCAGGGAACTGGACGTGGTGCCCTGAATGAGGGCAAAGCTGTCCACTTCCGCGTCCACGAATCCGGCCGCCGGAGGATTGGGGGTGACCACAGCCACATTGGGTCCCTTGGAAACGGCCCCGGTCAAACTGTTGATGGACAATCGCCGGGTGGATTCCGTGGGCGGAATATTATTGGAGAGATCACCACCGAAATCGTAGCCCACGACGGCATAATAATAGGTCTGGCCATTCACCACATCTTCATCCACATAGGAATGGGTCAGGCCGGTTTCTTCGCCCAGCCAGTAATGAATTCCGTTAATCGCCACTTCATGATAACCTTCCTTGCCGTCCACCAGGTCCCATTGACCCAGGGGCGTATAAAAGGTCAGGTTCCCCTGGGCGTCGGTGATGTCATAGGCGTCGGCGAATTCGGGATCGGTGGCCTTGTAGATTTTGTATCCCTCAAAATCCAGTCCCGGAGACCCGATTCCGTCCATGTAGGTATCGAAGGAGGCTTCGGAAATGGCATCCCAGGTCAGGGTAACCTTATGGTCGCCGGGAATGGCGCGGAGATGGGGTGGCAGGGGTGCCTTGGCGAACTGGTAGTCTTCGTCATAGGTCTGCTGGGCCACATCCTTGTTCCGGCGGGCATCCTCCACATCTTCGCCCATGGAAACGGCCATGGAAATCCGTTTCGTGTCGCCTGCTTTGATGGGAAAAAAGGCGGAGGTCACAAAAAGGTCGTAATCACCGGGCGGTTGCCCCCCGGGCGGTGGTTGCCAGAATTCACCGGGGATCATATAAAACAGCCATAAGGCCGCATCCTGGGCCGTAGGAATCCCGCCGGCCTCATCATAGGCCACCCGCGTCAGTCCCATCTGGTCCGATTCGGATACGTCGGTTTTATCAATATTCGGTTCGCCCGGCAGATTGGTCCCGGTTCCCGAAGTGGGGCGTCCATCGCCCTGGCCCGCATCGCCGGTGGCCGGATCGCCGTCGAAACCCACGTCATCGGAGAGGGCGTTCCAATCGCCATCGTCATCAATGCCGTTATCGCGGGATTCATCCACCATTTCGTCAATGCCTTCATCGATTCCTTCATCCACGGCACCGTCGCCGTCATTGTCGATTCCGTCGGCATACCTGAGACCCAGGTCTTCCGGGCCTACATCGTACAGAATTATGTCGGTTCCAGGCACCGGATAGCGGTGATAGGGATCGGCGGCGGCCAGGTTGATGATTTCCTGGGTAATCCGGGGACCGGAGGTGTCGGCGCCCGTCCCGAAGGGATATTCCTGACTTTCGTTGTTGTCAATGTTATCGGCAAAAGCTTTTCCCAGGTCGTCATCTTCCACCATCAACAGGTGGATTTGCCCCTGTTGAACCGTATCGTTTTCCGGGCGGGGCGGCCAGCGGTGCCAGTTGGCCGGATAGGTCAGGGTTTCGGAGGTGGGGGTAATATCTCCGGCCGCGGCGGAAATCATTTCCGCGGTGATGACCGGCGAATTTGGCTCTCCGTTACCGTTATCATCAATGCCGTCCTTGTAGGTGACACCGCTCTGGGTTCCAAAGGGAATATGGGCTTCGCTCTCATCGATCAGACCATTGAAATTATCATCAATACCATTGGTGCGATCCTCGGTCTGAGCCCATTCTTCAGTAACCACGGGACCCAGGGGTTCGCCGTCGCCGTCGTTATCGATGCGGTCCACTGCATTTCCGGGTGTTTCCAGATAAGCGGTGGCGGCCACGCCCACGGGATCACTGCCGAAGGCCGCATTCCCGATACCGTCCGCATCCATGCTCCAGGCGATATCGTAGAGCAGATCAAAGTCCGGCGTGTCGTCTCCGGAATCACCATCGCCGCCCACCAGGTCGGCCAGCCAGAGGCAGAAGGAGACCTTGTCCAGGTCTTTGGTGCCGTCATTCTTAATTTCATAGAGAATAAATACCACGTCTTCCACCAGAACCTGGGACCATTCCATCACCCGCATTCCGGCCAGAATCCCCATCCCCCGGCGGGTAAGGTCGGTCGTGTCGGGAAGATAGGTCTTGCCCCGGAGGAAATTCCGGTCGTCCGAAACCTTGAAATAAATTTCCTGATCGGCATTGAACTGGTTCTTCCCGAAATATCCATCCCAGGAACCGGCCCAGCCCGGATCGGACTGATCCTCCAGTTTATCCGGCCAGAGCGTCGGCCAGGTATCCGGTTCGTCTGATTTGGCAATCCGGTCGGAATTGGGGTTTAAATATTCCGGGACCGGTTCAAACATCATGGAATTCCCCGAATTGTCGGTGCGACCCAAAGGAACGGTTACAAAGGGGGTCAGGGTTCCTTCTTCCGTCAATACTTCGGCTCCTACGAACAATCCGGTGAGCGCAATGTAATCTTTTCCGGAATTGATCGGCCATTCATAGGGAATTTCGCCGGGATTTGCGCCGGTGCGGCCGGTGAGGCCGAAATTAAAAATGGACGTGCGGACCTTATTGCCGTCGATATCGGTTTGGCGGCGGTAATTGGGATCGCCTCTTTCCAGGGTTGGAACGTGCTGGGCCCGGGTACCGGCGCCCAGTAAAAGAAGGATCATGAAGGGTAGTAATTTCCGTTTCATGCTGAAGTCCTAAAAATTGATTTTAATACCGATTTGTACCTGCCGCGGAGCGCTGAACCAGTCCGGGCGGGCATAATATTCGGAAATAGTGTTGGGCCGGTTCGGGTTATCCGTACCCTGGATGAAGTAGGTTCTCCGGGCCGTTCCCGTATCGGAATAGACCGTATTTTCATTCCGCCGGTCCAGCAGATTAAATACTTTGACAAAGAGCTGACTGTTGACGACGGAAATCGGCAACGAATACTGGAAATTCATATCCAGGTTATAGGTTACGGGTTTGCGCCGGCTGTTCTTGGGCAGATCGGTGGATACGGTGATTCCCTGGGTAGCGGCGATATTCTGGGATGGCGTGTAAGGATACCCGCTGCCGAACTGTCCCAGGAAACTTAAGTTCCAGGAACGGCCGCCGAAAAAGAAGGAGCCGTTCAGGGTGTGGGTCTGGTCCCAGTCCAGGGGCAGGATCGCCCGCACCGGTTCCGCGTTATTCTGGATGGCGCCGAATTCTTCATCGGGATTGGAATTGGAGCCTTCGGCGATTTGGTAGGTGTAATTGATGGAAAATCCATAGAATCCGGAGAACCGTTTGCTCAGGCTCAGGGTTAATCCCCGGACGTTGGAATAATCTTTGTTCACATAGGTAAAATAGGAGGCGCCGCCGCCCATATCCACCGGAATTCCCGTGGATACCCAGTTCCGCACATCCCGATAGTAGCCGGTGATATCCAGCGAAAAACCAGGGGCGATTTCCTGCTGCAGACCCAGCTCATACATTACGGTTTTCTGGGGATTCAGATCCGGATTCCCATAGACACCGAACTTCCCGCTCTCTTCGGCGATTTTAATCCCGGGATCTTTGTATAAGTTTTCAAACGAAGGCATCTGGAAAAAATGACCGAAGGAAAAATGGATGACCCCTTTATCGGAGATCGGATAGGCGATTCCCAGCCGGGGACTGAGCTGTGATTTCACGGTGGTGGCGGTCCACCAGCCTTTTTTTGTTCGGAGATTGCGGGCAGAGTCCGGAAGTACGCCGCGGTAATCATCGGCCACCAGGGACCAGTCAATGTTTTTCCGTTCTTCCAGGGTCATGGAATCCAGAACGGCGTTGCGGGGATTGCCCATATAGGGTTCCGCCGGATTGGTGGGGATTACACCGCGGGCATCAAACCGGTCCCAGCGGATTCCCAGGTTAATAATTACATTTTTGAATTCAATTTTATCCTGAATGTAGGCCGACAGTTCCAGCGGTTGTTCGTGATAGTAGCCGCGCCCGAATTGAACGTATTTATTATTATACCGGATGAATTTATTGGCCGCGTCCCGGGATTCAAAACCGTAGGGCGTAGTGGCGTTGACCGAATTCTGACCCCAGCCCAGATAGGTCTGAGTCACCGGATCGAAAACAGTCCATTGTCCCGAGAGGAAATCTTGGGACACTTCAAAATCGCCCGGGATTCGAATGGTAAAGACCGTATCGGTCAGATCGGCATCCTCGATACTATAGCTGTCCAGATAGAGGTCGTGTTTCCGGTATTCGGCGCCGAATTTGACTTGGTGCAGAGCATTGACCTGAGAAGTGAAGTCAAATTTCGCTACTTTCGTATCGGTTTTGCGTTTAAAACGACTGGTATTCACACCCCAGATTTTAAAGGTGGATACGTCAAGGACAATCTCCTGGTGAGCGAAATAATAGGGATCAATATACTCGGAACTATGGGGATCGGCGAAGGCGTAGTGGTGATACTCTTTAAAAAACCGGGACACATCCACGGTGTAAAACGTGGAGGAAGACAGGGTGTGGGTAAAACTCAGTTTCTGGTTATTTCCCGACGTGAAACGGAAGAGTTCTCCCTCCGGTGAATACTGGGCGTTATGGTTATAGTCCTGGTATTCCTCCTGAGAGGTCATGAGATTATAACGCAGTTTCATGGAAGGATTCAGGCGGAAGGTGATCTTGGTGTTGGTATTGGTTTTGTTGCGCCAGTTCATGGGAACCACTTTTTGATTCAGGATGGGATATCCCTGGTCATCGAAGGGAATCAGGATCCGGCCCCACTTATCGAAAACTTTCCATCCGTACAACCAGCCGTTGTACCGGTTGGTACGGCCATAGGTGTAAAAGGTGAAGCGCTTCCCCAGGAAGGGTACCGGTCCGCTCAAGCTTCCTTCCAGGTTTTGATCGTCCCGGAAACTGTAGATGTCATTGCCTTTCAGCATTGGGTCGTCCGTGGAATAGCGGGCCGCATAGGAAGAAAAATATCCCTGGTAGGATTCGCCGCCGTCCTTGGTGACCAGGTTTATGATTCCGGACATGGCCTGGCCGTATTCCGCATTAAAGGTACCGCTGATGACCTGCAATTCCTGAATGGCATCATTGTCCACGGCCACTGATAATCCGCCATCAAAGGCATCGGTAACGGAAACACCGTCCACCCAATAGGCCACTTCCTGTTGCCGGCCGCCGCGAATATGAATTCCGCCGCCGGCATCCCGGGTCACGCCGCTCTGGACATTGATCACATCCCAGATTTCATTCACCGGCATGGCATCCAGGTCTTCCGAAGAAATCCGGGCCTCCGAGGAAGTGCGGTCCATCTGGATCAGGGGCTTTTCGGCCACGACGGTGATTTCTTCCCCTTCCAGGGCCTGAACCTGCATTTGGATATTCAGGGTCGTGGTTAAATCCACATTGATTTTGACGTTCTGAATGATTTGGGAACCGTAGCCGATCATGAGCGCTTTCACGGTATACGTCCCCGGCGGAATATTCAGAATATAATAGGCGCCGTCCACGTTGGTGGCGGCCCCCAGATCGGTGCCGGTGATCAGAATGTTGGAACCGGGCAACGGTTCGCCGGAACTTGCATCGGTAACCACCCCGGTTAATTTTCCGGTGGTTCCGCCAAGCAGGAAACCGGAAAGCAGAAAAAATACAATGAGGGAATGCTTCATGATGATCTCTTGGGTGTGAACGTTAACCTCAGTTTAATGGTAAGAATAGTGTTTTCAGGCGTTGTCGGTCAATGTCTATCCGGCTTTCTTTTCGAAGGCTGTCCCGAAAGGCCAGATATCGGTTTCGCCGCAGAACCACCAGGGAATCGGGGTCCGGGGAAGTCACGGCCTTCGTAATCCGGGAGAATGCTTTGCGGACCATAATATTCCGCCGGGCCTGACGCAATGCCTGCTGAAAGGATGGCTCACGGTCCAGTTTCTCAGAATGACCTCGTTTTAGTAATTCCAGACGCACCAGAAGACCGGTCAGGATTGCTCGCAGATTTTCCGGGGAAGAAGCTTTTTTAAGCTGTCGTTCCGATAGCGTCCGAAGGAACCCCAGGGCGTCTTCCACGGTATAGGTTTTGTTTTGGCGCCCCTGATATATGCAGGGTGAATCCGCATTCGGTAGCGCCTTTTCGAACGCATCGCCGCCGCTATGTATCGTTTCCAGCACCTGTTGGAGTCCGGTGGAATCGAAGGACAAATCCAAATCATCGGCGACCCGGTCGGTATAGGCCCGCACAACCGGCGCCTTGCGATAGCTTTTCCCGATACGTTCAAAGCGTTTCCGGCGCCACTGGAATTCCGCTTCAACCAGGAAGGGATCGGTGGTCCGTTCCTGCACCTGAATCAGACTCCATCCGGTGGAGGTTTGAACCGGGGCGGAAATTTCTCCGTCCGTCAACGGGAAAGCGGCCTGTTCAAAGGGCGGATCCAGGTCCCCCAGGGAAACCCAGCCCAGATCCCCGCCACTGCCGGCCAGTTGCGGATCCCGGAAGGACGTTTTGGCCAATTGTTCCCAAGGAACACCGCTCTGTAGTTGGGCCGCCAGTGAATCAATGCCCGCCCGGGTCCGTGAAAATAAATGACGTACATGAAGTGTCTGTTTGGACCAGCGGTACAGGGTGCGCAACTCAGCTTCATTTACCTTCAAATCCGGGACCAGGTCCCGTTCATAAATGGTGTTGAGCAATAACTGGTCCCGGATACGTCCGAATTCTTCCTGCCAATCCGGAGTCTGATCCCAGTGGTTTTTTTGGGCGGTCTGAACCAGGAGTTCTTCGTCAATCATCGCCTGCAGGTATTGAATCCGGTTCAACAGATTATCCGGCTGGGAGGCGAAGGAAAGAAATTGGGAATAATGATCGGTAAACCGGTCGGTGGTTATGGGTACGGAATTGATTACGGCCAGCTCAGCGGAGGACGGTTGACTACACTGAAGGGTAATCAGACTGGCGGCTGCCCATCCCATCTTAACGATGGACGAAGATTTTCGCAGCATGACCATTAATCTCTTTGTTCCCGGTTTGTCCGTATATCAAATCCCATTTTTTCAGCGAACCGGGGAGTTTTTTCCAGGGAATGGGGACGGAATTCGCACCCCGGTTCAAAATAACCAGCAGGGACTCGGCCTCATTTTTCCGAATAAACGCAAACAAATTACCCTGTTTCGGAGATAAAACCGTTCGGTAACTTCCGCTCCGGAGGGCCGCATGATCTTTCCGCAACTGAATCAAATCGTGATAAACTTGCCACAGATCGCGGTCGAAAAAAACGGGATCCCGGGGCCGGGTATAGGAACAATCCGGAATCCGGTCGCAGGGATGGGCCACTTCATCGTCGTAGCTGAACTCCGGCCAGACCATGGGTTTCCGGCAATCGGGATCGTCGGCACCCCACATGCCCACTTCATCTCCGTAATATATATACGGGGCGCCCAGATACGTGAATTGAAAGGCCAGGATGACGGTTTGTTTTTTCCGCTCTTCCGCCGTGGGTTTGCGGATGTCAAATTCCCGGTTGTACTGGAGATTGTTGGCGTGATCAATCCAACGGTCCGGATTCACGGTGGCCGAGGCAATACGTTCCATATCATGACTGTCCAGCAGATTTTGCAGAACATAGGATGTTTCCAGTCCATAGTCATCACGGACCTGCCCGAGAAGCGTATCCAGGTATTGTGGTGAAATGGCCGTCTTTTCATCGATAAAAAAACGCACCATGGCATCGGTGAAACGATAATTCATCACTGCATCCAGACGCTCCATCGGAGATCCAGGGAGCGGCATTGAACTGAACATTGTTAAAATAATCTTCCCACCAGATTTCTCCCGTAATATAGGCCTCGGGATTGATCTCCTGAATCCAGGAACTGAAGATTGTCCAGAATTTGGGCTGTAATCGCTCGGCAACATCCAGCCGCCAGCCATCAATACCGTCAGCCGGATTCCCGTCGCCGTTGGGGTCCATCCAGCGTCTGACCACAGCCTGCAAATGCGCCCGCACAGGTGGGACCGGCCCGGATTCATCCTGGCGGAATGCAGGTAAATCAGCCACGTAGCCGGTATAACGCAGGGGTGGATCGCCCGGGTTCAGAAAATAATCCGGTAGCGATTGGAATTGATTCAGATGGGATTGGTCCGGGAGTCCGGAACCTTCAATATAGAACCAGGAATAGTAGGGACTGGTTTCC
>JAADFQ010000220.1:444-3030 GCA_013152835.1 FCB group bacterium | reverse complement strand
GGGGTGGATTTCATCGTGAATATATCCGCTTCTCCGTTTCACGAAGGACGGCGGGAAGACCGGGCCGAATACATTCGCCATAGAGTACGTGAAACCGGAATTCCTTTTTATTACTGCAATCTTGTCGGGGCCCAGGATGAGCTGATCTTTGACGGCAATTCCCTGGCGGTGAACGCACACGGACGTTTTATGGGAATTGGCGCCGGGTTTCAGGAAGATTTACTGATCATCCAACCGGACAACCGGGCGGTGGATGCGATACCGGAACTGGACCGGGAATCGCAGCTAATCGAAGCCCTGGTTTTGGGAACCGGCGACTATTTTCGGAAAACCGGTCACCGGGAAGCCGTCATCGGTCTCAGTGGCGGAATTGATTCCAGCCTGGTGGCAGCTATCGCCGTCGAAGCGCTGGGAAAAGACCGGGTCCACGGCGTGTCTTTGCCCTCCCTGATTTCCAGCGAACATTCCCGATCCGATGCCCGGGCATTGGCGGAAAACCTGGGGATTGATTACCGGGAAATCCCCATTGCCGACGCCGTTCAAAGTTACGGTGATCTGCTCCAATCGTCTTTCGAGGGAACGGAGCCGGGCGTTGCGGAAGAAAATATCCAGGCGCGAATCCGGGGAAACCTGCTGATGGCCCTGGCCAACAAATACGGCTGGCTGGTGCTCACCACCGGAAATAAAACCGAGTTGGCCCTGGGATACTGCACGTTATACGGCGATATGAGCGGCGGACTGGCGGTCATCTCCGATTTGTCCAAATCAGACGTGTATGCCCTGTCCCGCACGATAAATAAACGTGTGGGAAAAACCATCATTCCGGAAAGTTGCATCACCAAACCACCGTCGGCCGAATTGAGTCCGGGACAGGTTGATCCATTTGACTATGCGATTGTCAGTCCACTGGTGGATGCGATCGTGGAGGATCACAAATCGGTATCCGCCCTGATTCGGAGCGGGTTCAAGCCTGATCTGGTGCGGGACGTATATCGACGGATCCGGCTCAATGAATACAAGCGTCGGCAGGCGGCGCCGGGATTGAGAGTGAGTCCCAAGGCATTCGGTGTGGGCCGCAGGATACCCATTATTAACCATTTTGACGGGGAATATCATGAAACATAAACTGCTCCTCTGGATTTTGGCGTTGTCCGCACTTTTTGCCCAACCTCCGAAATCACCGGCCGATTACTGGTCGTCCCTGTCCAAACGGGAAAAAATTACCTTTGTAAACGGGGCCTATGCCATGGCCTCCAGGATGAAGACAATCCATCAGGAACAGGTCAACTATCAATTCCTGCACCAACCCGGCTGGCAGGAGCCTTACTTTGTGGAACGGTTTTATGAAATTATTGACGAACACATTTCCACGGAAATCGGGTATAATCTGAGTATTATTACCCAGAATATTGATGCCCTGTATGCCAATTCCGATAATGCCCGGATTCCCCTCATCGAAGCGATTCATATTGTATCCCTGGCGCAGGATGGAAACCAGGAAAGGGCCAATTTACTTTTGTTGAAAGCACAGCGAAAATATTCCGTCATCCCGAAAAAGAAATAACCGGTTATTTTCCCGTCACGGGTCACCTTCTAAAAGGAACCGCGAATAACACGAATTAATTATTTAAAACGTAATGAGTAAAACGTGAAATCGTCTACATACCTAAACATTGATTAGTCTGTTGGCTGTTCCTCATTAATTATTCGACATTGGACATTCAAGGACGATTTAATATTGAAGATTATAGGAACTTTTCCCTCTCGTTCCATGGCTCTGCCTTGGAATGAAGAAGTCAATATATGGGTGATACTTTGGACAGGATTGACCGTGTCAATCCATCCATTAACACGGTTAATGGATTCCATATCTCCATATGACTCTCTGGTAAAGGTCAAAGCCATCCTTGTCACTACCTCCTACGCCAAGGCTTCGGAGGGCAGGCCATCACTCCAATGCTCCCTTTTCTGTAACTTTTAAACTGAAAACTATCACATGAATATCCGTTTCCTTTCCATCCCCCTCCTGAGTCTGACCACAATCCTGCTCCTCACCGCCTGCCCGGACAACCCGCCGACCCACCACCGGGATTCTACCATTCACTTGGAAGTGGTGAGTGAGGGCACCTTTTCCGTCCGACTGAACGTGAGCGTGGAAGACAGCAGTGATACCTGGACCTTCCGTCTGAATCGGGATGATTCGACCGTGGCGGTAGTATCATCTATAAGAGCCGACACCACCGTTCGGGACGGGGGTTTGCTTCCCGGCCACACCTACCGCTACCGGGCCTACTGGTTAGACGGAGGAGAAGCCACCGACTCCAGCGAAGAGGTCACCGCCACCACCCTGGACACCACCAGCCACAACTTTGTCTGGGAGATTGACACCCTGGGCAGTTATGGCAGCTACCTGAATGATGTAGCCATTGTACCTGCCCGCCCTCCCGGTGAGGGAGCAGGCGGGGATGAGAACAATATCTGGGTGGTGGGGAATATTGAGACCGACAGCGGGGAATATAATGCCGCCCGGTGGAATGGAACAGATTGGGAACTTATGGGGATTTACAGTAACACTCTGGATTTATA
>JAADFQ010000220.1:0-393 GCA_013152835.1 FCB group bacterium | reverse complement strand
TCCCGATTCATTGGGATGGGAATGAATGGACACTTTATCATCTGCAAAATATGGGAATACATGTGAGTGTCAACAAAATCTGGGGCAGTTCTCCGGATGACATTTATTTTGTGGGTCTAAACGGTTCCATCGTCCACTACGACGGTTCCACGTTCAGGAGAATGGAGAGTGGGACGGAGGTGGATTTGAAGGACATTGACGGGACGCCGGACGGGGAACATGTGTTTGCCGTGGGATGGGATTCAAATATGCCGGCACCAAGTGTCGTACTGGAATTAAATGCCGGAATATGGAGTACGCTCTATTATACGGAGGGTTCCTTACCCTCTGATGGGAATATGGGATGGGTTTGGAGCGTAGGAATATTAGAACATGATCTGTATTTCCCAACCT
>JAADFQ010000219.1:423-15692 GCA_013152835.1 FCB group bacterium | reverse complement strand
TCCGGCATGGTATCTCCCATAAAATACGGGGAAAATTACAGGGAAATTCCGGTCAAAGGTAACAGGTTCCGGTTTACCGAAAATGAAGAAAACCGGAACCTGTTGAGGTTTTATTTCAGCTGCCTGCGTCCGACAAATCGGACTTCGGCAGGTAAAACCAGAGAAAGGTAGAAGATCCAAAGTCGAAAGATAATCCTGCAGGATCTCCTGATCCTGCGGAGACCGCATCATTCATCCATAATCAGGAATCAAATTTCAGCCTCTGTTTTCAGTGTCAACTCAAGGTCGGGAGGCCTTGAGTGATTGTATAATTCGTGGTTCCGAACTTAATCCCTGTAGTAGCGAAGAAGTCAAAAGCGTGACAAGTAACGAGAAAGTCGAAAGCTCAAAAGTCTGTCCATGAACAGAATCTTCAGTCCGTTTTCTACAGCCTTGATTTTTTTGCTACTTTTTGTATCAAAACAAAAAGCAATTGCATCCAATTCCTGGATCAACTGATTTATTTGGGACAGCACGAAAAACCGGAACCTGTTGAGGTTTATTTCAGCAGAACGATTTTTTGTGTTTGACTGAAATTCCCGGCGGTAAATCGTACCAGATACATTCCGTCACTCACCTGATTTCCCCGGACATCGCGACCGTTCCAGCGAATCCGGTAACTCCCGGCCGGTTGTTTCCCGCTATCTATCCGAAGAATGGTCCGACCCGTGATATCGTAAATATGAATACGAATCTCCGCTTCTTCCGGAATATCATATCGGAGCGTGGTGGCAGGATTGAAGGGATTGGGGTAGGCCGGGTAAAGACGATAGTCCGTTGGAATGGAACTGTTTTCAATAACCCTTAATTGGGTTCCGTCGACGGTCAGGTCGAAGGGACCGTTCGACGATGAGGCGCTTAAGGCCGTATCCCAGGCGGTTACATCCCAGGTTCCACTCACTGTATCAATTCCACCGACCGGTAATTGATAAATCAGATAGGCCACCGTATCCATCGCTGAAGGATAGGTCATCCAATCATTCAAAAAGGCCAATTCGGGAGAAAATTCCAGCGTGTAAGAAATGGTATCGCCATCCGCATCGTAAGCGGAAGTCCAGCGGAACCTGAGGGTATCGCCGAAATGGTCTTCATTCAGGACCAACCGGAAGCCGTCCTCCGGCGTCAGGAGAATGGGAGCCTCGGGCGCATCATTCACCGGACGAATGATAATTCGGACCCGTCCCGTGTCGCTCAATTCACCGTCGGAAACGGCAAAGAAGAAGGAATCCATTCCGAAGAATTGGTTATCGGGATGATATTCCACAATGGGCAGATTGCCGGTGAGGGCGCCGTGGAGCGGCAGCTCAATCATGGACCAGGTCAGGCTGTCTTCATCGGGATCGTTGGCGACGAGTTGAATCTGCAGGCTGTCGTTTTCGTCCAGGGATACGTCTAGATCCTGGGCCTGGGGTGGTAGATTTTCATGGAGGACCGGATACGGTCCGATGGTGAGACTAAAATCATAAAATCCACAGGCCCCCTGAACTACCGGGTTGTAGCCACTGAACCAGGCAATGAGATTTCCCGTTCCCGAAGGATCAAATTCCGCTACAGCAGCCGGATCACTCAGGGCAGCATTGATTTCGCCGACAGCCGATCCGCGCATGGTTCCCAGCCCATAATTCTGATCGGAAGTCATGACCACATTTCCCACGGACAGCAAGGTATTTCCATCCTGCTCAATGGTGACTGTTCCCCCGGAATAGACCCGGTGATCGCCCCAGGGGTCGCCAATACAGGCAAAGGAGTCAACTTCCATGCTGAAATTATTCATTGTCATGGTGAGGTTCTGTAAATCGTTCAATAATTCCGTATTTTCAGCGACGGCGTTGCCCAGGGTCAATTCACCGCAGCCGGTATCCACAATATTCAAATAGGCCAGGGCCCCGGTGCCGCACATTTCCGGTCCATTGGGATTGGTGAATACCACCTGACCATTAAACGTGATTCCGGGTGCGGGCAGGACATGGATCGTAACCGTTCCCGTGTCCGCCAGAACACCATCACTGACACTGAATAAGAGACTGTCCGTTCCCACCGCTCCCGAATCGGGTCGATAGGTCAAATTGGGCGGCGAACCGATTAAAGCTCCCCCTCCGGGATTTTGAAGAATGGCAAAGGACAGGGGATCGTTGTTAGGATCGGAACCGGTTAAAACGATGGACAGATCAGTAGCCGGCTCGGTCATCAAAACCTGATCGTCCGCCACCGGCGGTAGGTTTTCCACCTCATTGGTGATGGTCACATTCACAACGATTTCGAAAGGTTGTGGTTGACTGTTCCCGTACCAGGCAGACAGAACCACGTAGGCAGTATGGAGTCCTAACGGCAATCCCTGGTTCACTTTTATGGTGAACCCGATGGTTTCGGTTTGTCCGTTCGACAGGGATCCGCTGGAAGGGGTAAGTCCGTACAACCAGGATTGGTTGCTGTTGATCGTCCAGGCCAGATCATCGGGGCCGTTATTGGTGACCGCTATGGATTCGGAATATAATACATCGACCGACGAGGGAAGATAGGACAGATTAAACGTATCGGGTACGATGGTCAGATCGGGGGCTCCCGGATCGCCCCGGTATATCATTTGGATTGTAACCGGATAGTCGGGTTGGTTGACCGCATTGGAATGCAAGATAGTCTGTCCCGTATATGTTCCGGGGTCCAGAGTTTGACCATCCACGCTGACACCGACAATCGCCGAATCTCCCGGATTCACGGTACCGTAATTCGGTTCCAGCCAGAACCATTCCGCACCGGTCGTTGATGACCAGTCCAGGACCGATGCGCCGGAATTATAGATCAGCATGTTTTGTGTTTCCAACGGCACTGCTGAATAAGGGAAGTCAAAAATCAGACTGTCCGACGAGACAGATATAACCGGCGCCTGATCAGTTGTCGTGGCGATTTGGCAAGCGCTGAAGGCCGACGTGGACTGGGCAGGCGTGGTTAAGGTGGCGGTCAGTATATCACCATTGGCAAATGAGCCGGGAAGCTGTACCGCAATGACGCCATTTCCGGCGGAGTCTGTGAGTACATCAGTATAGCCCAGATAGGTCTGCCCTTCTCCGGAGCCTCCGGAGTCGCAGGAGTCATTCCGAAACAGTTCAATCCGGTATTGCGCATTCGCGGAATCGGAAAACGATCCGATGATACGAACCGAATCTCCACTGGCATTAATCAAGCCGGACTGAAGTGTCGGTACCGGTACAGAAAGATGCGAGTAATTGCCGATGCCTTCGCCGCCGTTGGAAAAAATAGAATTTCCCAGGACCGGATTTCCATCGGTTGTCAACACCAGGAAACTGACCCCGGCCCCACCGTTATAGGCGATGGTATTCCCCTCGCCGGGATTTTCTCCTCCCACCAGATTACCGGTGGAGGTTCCCGATATCCATATTCCGTCTCCGGAATTTCCGACCGCGTCGCCGGTGTCATTAATCCCGATTCGGTTTCCCTGAATCGTTACACCGGAGTTGTTATCGATATAAATTCCCGCTTCCCCGCTATTTCCACCAATCAGATTGCCCGAAATAGTTGTTTCCCGGGCACCGAGGTTTATTTTAATTCCACTTCCGCTGTTAGGTAAAGCGGCAGTTCCGGAACGATCGACACCGATAAAATTATTGGTGATCTGTGTTCCTATGGTTTCCGTATCGGTCACTTCCACACCGGAGAAACCGGAACCACTCAATAAATTGCCGTCAATGATGGTATGGGTTGCACCCAGACGCACATTCACCGCGCTGTTGGCAAAGCCGGCGCTGGCAACTCCGGCCATATCGGTACCGATATAATTGTTTTCCAGAATCGTACTGTCCGCCGGTCCACTGATTACCACATATCCGATCCGGTTACGATCGGCATCGGTGGGTCCTCCGATCTGGTGATGACTGGTGGAATCAATGCGGATATAGTCCACGCTGGAGCCCGTCACCTGGATGCGATTGGCTGCCAGGGTGAGTCCGGTTAATTTTAGTCCTTTTACGGCAGAATCTTCCCCTTCCAGATTCAGATATCCATTGTCACCGGTGATTTCCACACCCCACTGGGTATTCATTCCCTGGGAAAACGATTGTGTATTGGGCGAATAAGTATCTTGCGTCGTGGCATCGATATTGACGGGAAAAGTGGGTCCCAGGAACGGACCGGAAGACGGGGTGATCGTATGATTGGCAATGTCGATACCAAAATTAATCGTCAGTAGAGAATCGGCATAGTAGGGCGGCCGATAGCGGGATTCCAGCAGGGCAGCCCGAAAACTGCAATGACCGGCGGACGTATTGCAAATACCGTCACCCTGGTAATCATCTTCGTAGTCACCCCGGCGGGTGACGGTGAATCCGTCCACCAGACGTTTGCTGAATTGAATCTCCTGGCGAACCAGTTGACGCTCAAACGGATAATTACTTCCGGCAGTATTCTGAGCGATGCGGCGGACATAGTATAAGTAAGCGGTTTGTCCCGAGTATTCAAAATTTCGGGACGTATCGCCGTGATCAATCACCGTGGCATAATAAATATGGTTCCGGGACGGGTCGATTGTGGGATCGCCCTGCCCCACGCTTTCGTTCGTAAATGATTTTACCAGGATGCGCGTGGTCCAGTGAATCAGATCATCGGACAACGAATAATAAATTCCCCAATCGTTTCCCTTGGCGGTAGTACCGATTAACATGAATTTATCGAAATACGTGTTGTAGGTCAGGCTGCCGTGCATGTAGGCAATATTCCCTTCCCAGGGTGTGTATTTGCTCAGGGGCAGCATGGCGGAATAATCCACGTAGTCGGTGTATGGATTTCCTAAAACCACATTAAATCCTGCTCCATCCCAACCTTTCCAACTGGTGGGATCGGATAAATCACTGGTTCGGAAAATGTAGGGATAGCGTTCCACGGTGCTGCCCCAGGCCTCGGCAATGAAATAATAATAGCCGTCGTGTTTGATGATATTGGTGGGTTCAATCACGCCGTAGCGCTGGCCGGCAGTCGCCGTATCTACGGCAACCACTAAATGATTTGGGGCCGTAGCGTGGTTGAAGGAGCGTCCGGAATCGGTAGATACTGCATAGGTGATGCTGGTATAGGCGCAATCATCCGGGTTGGGACAAACATCTGAGGAAAACCCGTGATATTCGTTATGGACCAGGCCGTGGACGGTAATTCCGTCCTCCGTATAGGTGGACGACAACCATTCATAATCATTATGCAACGCCGGATCACTGTTATCCAGGTCTGATGTATGAATGGGACCGGAGCAATCCAGTGCAAGAGAGTTAAAATCAGGGCCGACCAGGCGGTAGGTTATATAGTGACCAATGGTCATATTAATTTGATTATCGGCATCCCGAAACACACGCGGCGGAGCATCGGGAGTGTTATCCCATTCGCAACTATCAGCGGTCCAGGAAAAGACCGTTTCCTCGGATCCCAGCAGGGTTACGTCGCCGGGATATTCCCAGGTTCCGGCAACAAGAAGATGAAAGCCAATCAAACCGGTGATAATAAACTTGCCCATCCCTAACCTCATTTTTGTTGATGATGGAAATACTAAGCGTATGGCGGGTATGATTCCAATTGATTTATGGCCTGGCTACCGCGGTTGTGACCTGCAGCAAAAGCCGTCCCTGCTGGAGTGGGGAAAAACCCAAAATAAATTTTATGTATAAAAATGCCGCCATCGCTTCAAGTAATGGCAGCATTTCTACGTGGTAAGAATGTTATGCGGAGTGAGAGCCGAGGGTTGTTGGAATTGTATTCTCCTTATGGGGCTTTATTGAAGCGGAAATGGATTACAATTGAATCGTCAGGGTGATTTCTTCCGTTCCCCGACGAACCGTTACCGAAACGGATTCACCGGGTTTTAATTCTCCCAGGCGATACATGTAATCATAAATATCCTTGATATCTTTACCGCCGATGGCAATAATCACGTCGCCTTTCTGGATTCCGGCTTTGTCGGCTGGGCCGCCCTTTTTCACCCCATCCAGTGCCATTCCGGTGGTTTGACTCACATAACTGGGAATCACACCGAAGGTCACCTTAAAGCCGCGCCGGCTGGTAGCGGATTCTTCTTTCGGTCCAGCCTCCGAAAAAGCTACCCGGTCGTCGGTTGCGGCGTAATACTGAGCCACATCGGCTGCAAAGGAAACGACATACTGTCCATCTTCCGCGTTTATTTTTTCCCAGTCATCGGAGGGTTTATGGTAATCCTCATGGGTTCCCGTAAAGAAAAACAGGACCGGGATATCCTTGGTGTAAAAGCTGGCGTGATCACTGGGACCGTAGCCTTCCTTACTGAATCCCAGTTGGAACTGATAGGCCCGGTTGAACTCGTTCATGTAGGTTTCAAAATCCGGCGAAGTTCCGATGCCGCCGATAGTAAGTTTGTGATCCACGCTGCGACCGATCATATCCATGTTGATCATCAGGTCTACCTGCTTTAAATCAATCAGCGGTTCATCGGTGAAATACTTGGAACCCAAAAGACCCAGTTCTTCCCCGTCAAAGGCGATGAGAATAACGCTCCGTTTCAATTCATCCCGGTGAGCGGAAAGGTATTCCCCGGCTTCGATGACGCCGGCTACGCCGGAAGCATTGTCATCGGCGCCGTTGTGAACCGCCACCGTATCCGGTTTCAAAGAACCGCTGCCGGGTCCGCCCAGGCCCAGATGGTCAAAATGAGCGCCGATAATAACGTACTGGTTTTTCAGCTCCGGATCATTCCCCGGAATGATTCCCACCACGTTGGCGGCGGGAGCCATGTGTTTGACCAAGTCAATCCTGGCTTCAATGGAAAATCCCAGAGGTTCGGATATCGGCGCCTGGGTAGTGTTGAGTTCGTCCCGTAATTCGATGACCGTTTTTCCCGTTGGGGAGACCAGGGAAGTGGCCAGCGCGTTGGACACATGGATCACCGGTAGTCCGGCCCCGGAAAAACTCTGATCATACCGTAGTTTAATCAGGTCCTCATCGTCCGGCTGGGAAATAAAAATAACGCCGCCCGCCTGGTGATCCCGGGCTACCAGTACTTTCTTCCGCAGGGCCATATGATTATCAAAAGGCGTGTGGGCGCTGTTATCATCGGGTCCGCCCCGCAGAATGACCACCCATTTTCCCTGCACATCCACCGAATCATAATCGTGCCAGTTCAGGGAATCGCCGATATCGAAGCCATAACCTACGAAGACGGCTTCGGCGGTTAGGCTCTCATTGGAGGAAAACCCCAGGGGAGTATAATCTGTCCCGGCCGTGAATGTTTTTCCGCCAAAGGACAATTGATTATCGGGACCCAGGTCCAGGGATTGAACAAATTCGTAATTCTGGAAATAACTGCCGTCGGGATTCAGGGGATCAATTCCGGCGGCTTTAAATTGTTTTACGATATAATCCCGGGCGATCCGGTCTTCCGGCGAACCGGAGCGGCGGCCTTTCAGTTTATCTGAAGACAGATACTTGATATGACCTAAAAATTCATCGGCAGTAATGGCCGGATTGGCGTAAACCGGAGTCGCCATCGGTTGAACCGGTGGCGCGGTACAGCCCCACAACAATAGCAGGGAAAGGGAAATTGATTGTAGTTTCATTTTGCTCAGCAGGTTTGATTAATGAATGGAGCTTCACGCCTACAGGCGTGACATCCCGATCGCGGGATGAATTCATATCGGGATAAATCCCGGACACAACGCCCGAGGATTCATCAATATAATTTACATTAAATTTTCCTGGTTCAGCAGTATTTTGACCCGGGACTTAACCTCAAGGAGGTATGGCGAAATGAAAATAGTAAAATTTGGATTCTTTCTGGTCGTTTTATGGATTACCGCCTGTCACCCTCCGGTTACTCCGCCACCGCCGGTGATCGAAGCATCCGGCGACAGTTTGCCGCTGGACTCAACTATCGTCACCGGAACCCTGGACAACGGTCTGACGTATTTTATCCGTCACAATGAAAAACCGGAAAACCGGGTTGAATTGCGTCTGGTAATCAATGCCGGGTCCATCCTGGAAAATGACGATCAACAGGGACTGGCTCACCTGACAGAGCACATGGCGTTTAACGGAACCGCTCATTTTCCCAAGCAAAAGCTGGTGGATTACCTGGAATCCATCGGGATGAAATTCGGCGCGGACATCAACGCTTATACCAGTTTTGATGAAACGGTCTACATGCTCCAGGTTCCCACGGAAGAGGAAACTTTTCTGGACACCGGGTTTCAGATTCTTCACGACTGGGCCGGTCGGGTTACCCTTGACGGAACCGAAATTGACAAGGAACGGGGCGTCGTGAAGGAAGAATGGCGCCTGGGCCGGGGGGCCAATGCCCGCATGTGGGAAAAGGAAGCGCCGGTCATTTTGAAGGGCTCCCGTTATGCGGAACGGATGCCCATCGGCAAACCGGCGGTGATCGATACAGCGCATTATGAAACCCTGCGCCAGTTTTACCGGGACTGGTACCGCCCGGATTTGATGTCGGTAATCGTGGTGGGAACGGTTGATCCCCGGGAAATGGAAACCCTGATCAAGGCTCGTTTTTCCGATTTAACCAATCCACGGCCGGAACGGGAGCGCACCGTTTTCCCGGTGCCCGATCACCAGGAACCGCTGGTGACCATCGTAAGCGACAAGGAAGCGCAGTACCCGAATGTTTCGTTTATGGTGAAACAAGACATCCATGATCCCGGGACTCGAGACACCTATGAATACAATCTTCGCACCCGGCTTTTTACCGGAATGCTTCAGGCGCGGCTGGATGAATATCGCCAGAAACCGGATCCGCCATTTTTATTTTCCTATATTTATATGAGTTCTCTGGTGCGGACCAAGGAAGCTTTTCAGGTCGGTGCCTATGTCCAGGAAAACGGGATTACCCGGGGGCTGAGTGTTCTCCTGCGGGAAGCGGAACGGGTACGCCGCTTCGGGTTCACACCGTCGGAATTTGAACGGGAAAAAACCCGACTGATCCGCAGTTATGAACAATCCCTGATGGAACAGGATAAAACACCTTCCCGGAGATTGGCATCGGAATTGATCCGACACGCCCTGACCGGGGAAGCGGTTCCGGGCATTGCCTACGAAACCCATTTGGTGAAGGAATATTTGGGAACCCTGGACCTGGCGGAGGTCAATGGCCTGGCCGCAGAATTGCTGAAGAACGAAAATACGGTGATTGTGGCGGAACTGCCGGAAAAAGAAGGATTGGAATTGCCGGCCGCGGCGGAACTCCTGGCCCTGTGGGAAAAAGTTCGCCAGGAAGAACTGGAACCCTACGTGGACCAGGTTTCCGATCAACCGCTGGTGGAAAATCCTCCGGTGGGCGGCGCCGTAACTGCGGAAAAACAGTGGGACGAAACCGGGCTTACCCGCTGGACCCTGTCCAATGGCGTCACGGTTTACCTGAAACCCACGACCTATAAAAACGATCAGATTCTCATGCGGGCCTACAGTCCCGGCGGACATTCGCTGGCGCCGGACAGCGATTATCTCACCGACAGCCGCGCAGCGAGCATTGTCCTGCAAGGGGGCGTTGGCTCCTATTCCCAGGTGCAGTTGCAAAAAGCGCTGGCGGGGAAAGTGGTCCGGGTGTCACCATACATCGGAGAATTGTCCGAAGGATTTAACGGGTCCGCTTCCCGCCAGGACCTGGAAACCCTGTTCCAGTTAATCTGGTTGTACAGCACTGCGCCCCGCAAAGATCAGGAGGCTTTTCAAAGCTATCAGAATCGTTTAACCGGGTTTCTGGAAAACCGGTCGGCGGCTCCGGAAACCGCCTATTATGATACGTTGAGCATGGTATTGAGCGGCTATCATTTTCGCTCCCGACCCATGACCGTCGCCGATGTTCCCCGGATGGATTTAGACCGGGCCTTTGATTTTTACCGGGACCGGTTCCGGGATATGAGTGATTTTACGTTTGTGCTGGTAGGAAATTTTGAACCCGACTCCCTGCGCCCCCTGGTAGAAAAATGGTTAGGAGGCCTGCCTGCAAATAATCGGAAGGAAACCTGGCGCGATGTGGGCCGCTACCCTCCGAAGGGTGTGGTGGTGAAAGCGGTATACCGGGGATCGGAACCGAAAAGCCTGACCCAACTGGTCTATCCCCAGGCAATCGACTGGACACCGGAAAACGAATATGTGCTTCAGTCCCTGGCGCAGATGCTGCAGATCAAACTGCGGGAAGTGATCCGTGAAGCGGAGAGCGGCACCTACGGAGTCCGGGTTCGGGGTTCACTGGCCCGCTATCCCCATAATGACGGGCGGCTGGCGATCAGTTTCGGCGCCGATCCGCAGCGGATCGATACCCTGGCGGCGGAAGTTCAGGTCCAACTGGACAGTATAAAAATATACGGTCTTCCCGATACGTATCTGCAAAAGGTAAAGGAAATTCAAACCCGGGAATTTGAAGTCAGCCGGAAAGAAAACGGCTTCTGGATGAACCGCATCCTCTATGATGTGAAGAATGGCCTAGACTTCGGGGAAATATTGGCGACGCCGGATCGGATCGAAGCGCTGACCATGGACGATATGCGCCGGATGCTCCAAACTCTGGTTCAGGAGGACCAAATGGTGCGGGTGACGCTCTATCCGGAGACGAGTGAAATCAACCAGCAATCTATTCGACCCGAATAGCAGACTGATGAAAACGTTGCGGAAGTTCCGAACTTCCGCAACGTTTGATGGAACGAATAATTTAGTCCGGAGGAATCCAATGAATGATGTACTAGAAATAAGAACATTTAATACCCAAAATAATCAACAAATGTACGCAGGTTATGTCGTTTCAATAGTTCTGGCGATTACTACATTGATTACCTTTGTATTTGCGATGATAGCAGTGCCAATTTCCGGAGCCTATGCTCCCGATAGCGGAATTTCTTATCCATATTTAGGAACTTTACCGCAATTCCCACGAGATTATATATGGCAATATTTAGCACTCGTTTTGGTTGTCATTTATCTAATACAATTTTCAATAATACATTCATCAACCAGTGGGAATAAAAAACCATATAGTCAAATTGCTTTACTTTTTTCCGCATTATCAACCATTGTTCTTCTAATAACATATTATACTCAGATTTCTGTTGTACCTGTCAGCCTCTTAAATAATGAAACGCGGGGAATTGCATTACTAACCCAATATAATCCACATGGCTTATTCATTGCACTTGAAGAATTGGGCTATCTTTTAATGATAATTTCATTTGTAGCACTAACGCCCATCTTTCAAGGGAAAGGAATACTTGTTAGGTCAATTAGGACAATTTATATCGTTGCGTCAGCAATTGTCTTAATAGCCTTAATAATATTGTCATTACTATATGGCATTGACCGGGAAGATAGATTTGAAGTCATTATCATCTCGGTTGCATGGTTGGTTCTAATAATCAATAGTATTTTAATTGGAAAACTTTTTAAATCTCATTTTTAAAAAGCCTAACAAATTGATCCGCCGTCAGGAATAAAAATCCCAATGATGGGATTGCAAAATAAAAATGTTATGACAACGAACGTTGCGAAGCCCCGTAGGGTGGCAGTCATCGGTGCCAGCGGAACCTATGGCAAGGGGATCCTCGCCCGGGCCGAGGAGCTCGGTGTCGAAGTAGTCGTGGTCACGCGGTCGCCGCACAAGTTCCAAGACGTGAAATCAACGACGATGGTGATTGAAACGCAATTGTATGAAGAGGATAAGCTGAGGGAAGCGTTTACGGGTTGCGATGGCGTCATCTCGGCACTCGGTGACGACAGGAAGAAACGTCCCAAGACACACAACCTGCCGCACATCTGGAAGGCCATGAAAGCTGCCGGAGTGACCAAGTATGTCGGTGTGGGATCCGGAGCGATGATGATGCCGGGAGAGAAACAAGGAAGCTTCCAACGCGCCGTATATCCCCTGCTGAATGTGTTGAAGCTCCTTGGCGTCGAGTTACTGGAACAGAATGAGTGGGAGCGCGACAGTCTGCTCATGGGTAAGAATGGCGCGGAGGACATCACGTGGGTGCTAACGAGGCCGGTGAGGCCGACGAAGACGCCCTTTGTCGGGGCCAGCGTACATCAGGACAAGCACGGCCAGATGAACTGCTCGATCTATGACCATGGCGACTTTTGTTTATATTGCGTGGCATCGAGTGCGTGGGACAGCCTTGCACCGCATGTCAGCTCAGGAAAAATATCTGGAAAGAGGTAGATAATAGTGAAACGGGATTCATCTGGACAAAAATTAGTGGAATCGGTTGATGGCACCGTGAAGGGGAACATTCATCCGTTAACAGTCACCATGATAAAATGAAAACGATATTCAGCCATATTCTTGTGGTCGGATTCATATTCTCCGGCTGTTCGCTGATGAAAGAAATGTTTCCCCCGTCACCGAATCGCGTTCTGCAGAATAATCATTTCCGTTGGGAGCAGGATCGTACGGAGCATTTCCGCTATTACTTTGAGCCGAATTCAACGGCGGCGGAAAAAATTGAAAACACGAAAAAATTTCTTGAAAACAATTACGGGGAACTGCTGCGATTGATGGGAATTGAATATTACGAACCGGAAATCAATTTCTTCATGCTCGAATCAAGGAAAAAAATGAGTATCCTGTTTGGGTACGAGACGAACGGGAAATCATTCCCCGAATATAATACCACCTATTCGGTGATGGGGAAAAACACCGATGCCCTGGCTATGCACGAAATATGTCATATACTATCCAATAATGTATTCGGCAATTATCAAGAAGCCTGGATAAATGAAGGACTGGCTGTTTATTCGGATAATAACTGGTGGGGATATGATCTGCACCGGATAAGTAATTACCTTTTGGAGAACAATAAAATTATTCCGTTTGCCGAATTGATGAATGATATGGGTTCCTACAACAGTCTTGTTACATATCCGGAAGCGGGAAGTATTGTGAAGTACATTTACGAGACCTATGGTTTACAAAGTATCAAAATACTATGGCGAGAAGGTTCCGAATCCATGCCGAAAGCGACGGGGCGCGATTTGAATCAACTGGAATCGGAATGGAAAGCAGCGATAAAAAAATATGCTACGCAAAATGTTAACTATGAAATAAACTGAAAAATGTCTGCTATTTCACCTCACCCGGACTCAAACGTGTTTGGTTCGGCGCCGCCATTGCAAGACAGGAATCGGCCGGGAGAGTGCCGTAAAACCGTGAAGGATACTTGGTGGTATGAAACAAGGTGCACGAAATCAACACATAGTTCCGTTACGGATTGCCGGGAATAAGCACGGGATGGTTATCAATGGAAAATAAAAACGGTAAAAACCAGGGACATTACTTTCTATTATTTTATTGGAACCCTGATGATAAACGGATCTTTGTTCCCAAAAGATGGGGCTTCGGCTGGACGGTAAACCTGGCCAACCCGTTTTCTGTCCTGACAATGCTGGGTCTTTTATTTGCGGTTTCACTATTGGCAAAATTGCTCTGACCCTGTCAGCGAAAACAGCATCCGGCGTGAAGGATGACGACTCCCCCGCCAGGCGGTCGTGTTCCAGGTTAGGCGGTTCTTTATGTCTTTTGTTCGTCAACTCCATGTTCACGAAGTGAAAGCGGTAGGTTCCCCCTCGTTCCATGGCACAGCCGTTGAGCGTAAAGCAACGGAGTGGCCGAGCTTGGTCAATATTGGTTTCCGGATTGTTGGAATATTCTCTGTATTCTGCCCTGAAAATTCGGAGTGCATTGACCTCAAAGGGTAAGCCCCCCTACATTAAAACTTTATGAAGCTGGTGAAAAAGAAGATTTACCAAAAATAATGTACCAACAAAACGGAGGGCCAATCGGAGGAAACTCACATGTCGATAAGTCCTGTAGTATCAAGCAATGAACAATCATTTATCAAACAGTCTGTTTAAAATTATAATTCTGTTTCCGGTGTTATTTTTTACGGGATGTTTTTATTCTTCCACACTGACTTCGGCAAGAGTCCTGGCTCCCGGCAAAATTTCAATTGGTATGAATCTTAGTGGACATTATAAACCGGGCAATCAAAAGGTAATTCCTACCAATTTATCGGTACAGTCAAGAGTAGGTGTCCTGAAGAAAATTGATCTTGGAATAGGAATTACCGGTTTACCTCCGTCGGGAATGCCGGCAGTGGCCTACAGCATCAATTCAGATCTAAAGATTCAACTTTTACAAGCGCCGACAGCGTTAACCGTACAAATTGGTGGGTATCGAGGTCAATCCATGGCAATTGATTTTGGTTCGCATTGGTCTGGTAGAACGTCGTCCGTCATTATTGGCCGGGATAAACTATATTTTGCCCTGGGATTGCAGCTTGTTACCAATACTACCGGTGGTTTTGATAAAACGGTTGAAAATTATACGGATGAGCCGGTTGTCTTTATGAATATAGGCAAAGAATTTGGTAACCGATTTGTTGTCACGCCGGAAATTGGTATGATGCATTTCAGGGGCGAAATAATTCCGACTTTTGGTGCCGGAATAAAATTTTCCCCGGGCAATGACCGTTCCCCATCCTAAGTAAACATTCACCCTCGTTACACGGCTCCGCCGTGTAACGGAATTACCCGTCAATGTTCACCAGCAATGGTTCGGTTACAACGCAGAGCGTTGTAACCAGTTTTTCTGGTTTCCCTTGTTCCCTCGCCACCCTCGTTGCGCGGCTCTGCTGCCCAACGGTATTCTCAGTCGACGTTCGCTGGTATGAGTGGGTTAATCTTTCACGGTGCACAGATGCAGGGTTCCATTAATCAGAAAACCGGGTGATTGATATTTTGGCGGCAAGTCCGGCAAAATTCCGTGCACTTGAGTATAACCAATCCTCGGGACGATTTACATAACCTTTACGAACAGGATTGAGATGTATATAATCCATTTTTTGTTGAAACATTTCCATTGTTTGGATTTGCTTTGGTGAATAACCACGCTGCCAGAATTTATGATCGGAATCCTGCTTGCTGGGCGATTTTGCCTGTTGTAAAGCATCCAAGATATCTGTTTGTTTCCGCGATCTGTAATAGTCGATAATTTGCCGAGCTGTATAAGATTTGAAACGTATCATATTCTTTATTATTTGATCAGATTGCAGAATCAGGTGTAAATGATTGTGCAGGATAACGTAGCAGTACAAACTGATAGCTTGTTCATCTTGTAAAAACTGCAATGATTGAAGAACAATCTCTTTAACCGCTATGGGCGTCAATAGTGTCATCCATTCTACTACTGTACAGGTCACAAAATACGG
>JAADFQ010000219.1:0-358 GCA_013152835.1 FCB group bacterium | reverse complement strand
GATGAATCCTTTTCTATCATCCCGGGATCGGGATGTCGCCCTTATGGGCGTGCTTTGCTAGGTACCACGGGATTTTCCCGTGGGGCTCCATAACGATTTCGTGTCATAATACTTCGGAATTTATGCTCGTTAACGGAATTCTCAGTTGATGTTCCCTGTTGACAGTTCGGTTACAACGCAGAGCGTTGTAACCAGATTCCATCGCCACCCTCGTTACACGGTTCCGCCGTGTAACGGAATTACCTGTCCATCAATGGGTAGGTAACTTTGCGGAAGTTCCAAACTTCCGCAAAGGTTTTGAAGCAAACCGGGTTTCCGGGTATGATTGGTTTATCCGTAGAATCGGCGAATAAAGAAA
>JAADFQ010000218.1 GCA_013152835.1 FCB group bacterium | reverse complement strand
ATTTTTAACCGCGCCGTTGTCGGATTATTGGCATTATCCCAAGCCTGGATCCGAAGGATATCTCCGTCATGTAATTCACCGTTGAATAGGGGTAAAGTTCCGGTGGTGATGGAATTGAGATCATAAATGAAACGTTCGGTTACATCCTGAAAATCATCATTGTCCTGGAAGGCCACCTGAATTGAATGTCCGATGGCTCCGGTCAAATTTATCCCCAGGGGATCGGATAGTCGTACGACTAAGTCTTCGCCGTTGAATAAATGGTCACCGCTACCCAGGATACGACCGGCTTCAGTCTCGAATTGAATCCGGGGTCCGGTTCGATCCTGTGACGGTTCGCCGCCGGTAAAGAATAATCCACCGGTGCTCCCCATAGCCTCGGAGAATGGTGTCCCGTCACCCCAGCAATAAAAGGACAGGTATCCGGGTTGTTGAGAAAAGGATAAATCATTGGGTATCCGGATAGCGCCGGAAAATTGTGACCCGGTAAAACTGATTTGCCCTCTGAATAAGGTCGGACCGGGGAGGATAAAGGAGATCGATTGATCGGTATTCAAAAATTTATAGTTCCGGGTGACGGGCCGGTCAGCATCCCGCAAGGTAATAATACCGGTCCCGGCTCCTGAAATTGAATTCTGAGACCCGGAAAAGTCAGCCACAGCTAAGGCTTTTAATGTATCCTGGGAAACCGTTAACGTTGATAGTGAGTCCGCTGCCAGGGGCAATCTCAGGGCCGGGTCACCGAATAAAAGAAATAATTCCCCATCGGAATTACCGGTTTTCACCGACTGGAGAATGTCGCCCAATGGATAACGTGAAATCCGCCGGTCAGGGAAAATGGAACGGAATAATTGTTCAGTATAATATTGATTACTGGATACGGTAATAAGCCGGGTTGTGGTTATGATGGATGAAGCACCATCCATGGGCCGGCGAATCAATTCCTCCGAAAAAGCTTCATTCTGAACGTAATCGAAATGTCCCCATGAACAGGTTCCGGCAATCCACAGGGGTAATTTCATACCGGTTTCAATGGCATTCACATCGCCCCGATCCTGAAATAAAAGTCGCTCCTGCGCCCATTGATGCTCACTGCCATGACCAATATAATGGACAATTGCCGTCCCCGCTCGGATTTGATCAAACAGGGCCTGGGTTGCATCCGGTTTTACTACACCATATGAAGATGCATCGCTGACTTCGGGATATTCGATCATATAGAGTTTATCCGTGATGACGGCCGGGTCGACCAGGGCGGCCAGAATTTCACTGTTAATTGTATGGCTTTTTCCGGTGGAAACCTGTGATAACAAATGTTCCGGACGCTCCGTATCATCGGCCACCAACGTGATTCGCTGGCGCCAGATACCGGGAATTGGATTGGTTTCCATCTCCAGGATTTTATCCACATAATTGGTGACATCCTGTATGGTATGGGCCGGATAGCGCCCCAATGGGACCTCCGGAATATTTCCATATACGGAAGCTAACCGGTCATCCGTAGCCCGCGTACTGGTAAGGCCGATTTCGATCGTGGGAACCAGAGAATGGGATTCTCCGGTGATATTGCGGTAGTCGTAATCAGCATCGCCCAGTAGGAATATCATCGGTCGAAGGGCCGGCAATCCGGTCCAGTTTTCCCGCATCCATTGAATAAAAAAACGAATGGCCATCGGATCCTTGCAGCCTCCGGAGAATTCGTCATAGACGGTTTCAATAGGTGCATAAAGGGCTTGGTTGCGTTTATCGATGAGCGGCTGGGCGGCTTGTTGGAATTCCCGCGGGCCGATGATAATGTATTCGGCGTAGGTCTGTCCGTTGCGAAATTCATGGAAAGATTTCGGACCGATCCAGGTTATACCTGACGGCAGGTTACAATCGGCCGGATTGAAAACCTGTATATGGTGGAGCGTATCACCGATGGCCGGGACAGTAACAGTCCATCCGTCATTGCTGTTCTGAACAACCAATGAAATCGGCTGTGCCGGTTTTGTGATGTCCCAAACCAGACTCGGTTGTTTACTGCTGAATTGAAATTGGTAAGCGGTATTGCCGTCGGGACTGTAAACGTCAAAAGCTCCGCCGGTTTTCAGATCCCGGTAATATTTTATAGTTACAGCATCATAAAAAGGTTGGGAATTGGGATCTCCCGATATGTTCTGGAGACGAAGCGTATTGCTGCCGTTGATCAGATCGGAAGGTGAAATTGAAAATTGAGCTGTTTTTTCGCTGAACCCGGCCCAGATCAGGTTCCCCAAGGTAAGGGTTCCGTTCAGGACAGCCGAGATTGAATGGGAGGCATAGGTTGTGGCTCCGGAACCGTTACCACCATACATCCTAATTGTCAGGGTTGCATTCTGAGAACCGGAGGATAACTGCTCCAACGTAAAGGAAACGGTTTGTGATCCTCCGGGCTGAATCGCATTTTGTACCCACAGCAAACCGGATTCGTAAGGGTTGAACAGGTCGAATTCGGAATGGATATAGGTTGGAGCGCTAGCGATTTGGATTGCGTTCGGATCAGAAACATTGCTCTCTGATACACGCAAACCCCGGTGTTGATTGTCATCCGGAATATTCAGCCAGTAAACATTTTCGGTGAAATACAAGTTCTGGTGATAGCGAATGTTTGATCCGTTTACATCAAATCCCGAGGGACCATGTCCATACCAGATCAAGGTGTCCTCTGCATCCAGTATACCGTTTTCTTCTCCCGGGAAGTAAACTGCAACTTCTTTCAGGTTTTCCGGTAGGGGACGATTAGGCGATTGCGAAAAAGAACGCCCTTCTTTAATACCGCTGAATAGAGCAAAGGATTGCGGGTTCTTACTGCTCATATCCGATGCAATATCCAACAGTTGTTGACCGGTTATCAGCGTTGGTCCATCTTCGGTAACCGTTATTTTTATCCAATTACCGGAGGGCAACGACATAGACTTATTCAGCTGTTTCTTCGGTGTCTGAACCCAACGCCGGGCAATCGGCCAATTCAATATATTTTGTGTCAATGACGATTGAATCGGATATGAACGGCCCGCGTCGGTAAAGGACGTTGAAAAATTTATTCTCAGAGTGAGAACGGAATAAGCCCTGCCATTGCCATCGCCGGGACCGACTTCCAGGGTGGCGGTATGAATTCCCTGATATAATTGTTTCTGGATCCAGCGAACCCCGGACGATATGGTGTCTGCCGTAAAAGAAGGTATCGTTTTGAGTGCCGTACCGGTGATTTCGATGGATGGATAATCATCGGAAGGCAAACCAATTAGCAAAGGGATCGGCCGTAGATCATCCGGTGTTTCCAAGGGATTCTCTATTTGAATAACGATTCCCGAGGATGTGGATTGTTGAACAGTAACTTTGGCGGCCGACTGGACGGGATTTACGCCAAGGATGAACAATGGGAAAATGAGAACAAGATTCCGAAACATGGCCGGAAATATAAGTTGTAACCGACACATGATTCTGGTTTGGAGATGAGGATAATCGTAAATTTCCAACTTGATTTTCCTACGAATCGATTCAGAATCGGTTCCCGTGTTCAACCCATAAATGTATGGAGTACTTACATGTTTGATTTTGACATGGTTCAGCGTCATTATTCCGCATTGAATTCGAAGATTGCTGCAGCTCGTTCCTTGATTGGTCGTCCTCTCACGTTAGCCGAAAAAATTCTATTTTCTCATCTGGACTCCCTTCCTGCTACGGCGCCGAAACGCCTGGATACCTATGTTTATTTACGGCCTGACCGGGTGGCCATGCAGGATGCCACGGCGCAAATGGCGCTTCTTCAATTTATGCAAGCAGGGAAAAAACGGGTTGCCGTTCCCAGTACGGTTCACTGTGATCATTTAATCCGTGCGGAAAAAGGAGCGAACGACGATCTGAATACTGCTCGGACGACGAACCAGGAAGTCTATGATTTTCTGGAATCTGTAAGTCAGAAGTATGGGATCGGATTTTGGAAACCGGGCGCGGGAATTATTCATCAAATTATCTTGGAAAATTATGCTTTTCCAGGCGGCCTGATGATCGGAACGGATTCTCACACGCCGAATGGCGGAGGATTGGGAATGTTGGCGATTGGCGTCGGTGGGGCGGATGCTGTTGATGTCATGGCCGGAATGCCCTGGGAATTGCGTTGGCCGGGATTTATCGGCGTTAAACTGACCGGCGCCCTTTCCGGCTGGACGGCTCCGAAGGATGTGATCCTTAAGTTGGCCGGTATTCTCACCGTCAAAGGCGGGACGGGGAAAATTGTTGAATACTTCGGGGAAGGAGTTCAATCCATTAGTTGTACGGGAAAGGCCACTATAACCAACATGGGCGCGGAAATTGGTGCCACCACGTCCGTGTTTCCGTTCGATGACCGGATGGCAACCTACCTGGAAGCAACCGGACGTACCGAGTTAGCCGCGATCGCCCGTGACCAGATGGCGAATCTGACGGCTGATCCGGAGGTAGCTGAAAATCCGGAACAGTATTATGATGAAGTTATCGAAATCAATCTGACCGAACTTGAGCCGCATTTGGTCGGTCCGTTTACACCGGACCTGGCCCATCCCATTTCCCAAATGAAAGCGGATGTGAAAGAAGAAGGCTATGTGGATGAAATCAGCGCCGCATTGATTGGGAGTTGCACCAATTCCTCGTATGAAGACATTGAAAAAGCGGCCCATGTTGCCCGGCAGGCAGCCGAAAAAGGATTGCAGGTGAAGTCCGATTATATGATTACTCCCGGATCCGAACAAATTCATCAGACGATTACGCGGGATGGCCAACTGAAAGCTTTGGAAGGACTGGGCGGTAACGTTCTGGCGAATGCCTGCGGTCCCTGCATCGGTCAGTGGAAACGTCACGGAATGCCTGAAGGTCAGAAAAATTCCATCGTGACGTCTTTTAATCGGAATTTTGCCCGCCGGAATGATGGCAATACAGGAACTCAGGCCTTTATCGGGAGTCCCGAACTGGTGACGGCTCTGGCGATTGCCGGTCGATTAAGTTTCAATCCCCTGACCGACACCCTGGTTAATGATCAGGGCAAAGAAGTGAAACTGGATCCACCGAAAGGAAATGAACTGCCGAAGAATGGATTCCAACAGGTTGAAGGCGGATTCATACCACCGATAGAGGACGGCTTCTCCATCCGTATTCATGTTAATCCCGAAAGCGAACGATTGCAACTGTTGGAACCTTTTGCTCCCTGGGATGGCAAAGATATTGAGTCGTTGCCAATCCTCTTGAAAGCGCAGGGGAAATGCACGACGGATCATATTTCTCCGGCTGGTCCCTGGCTGAAATATCGCGGACATCTGGATAATATTTCCAACAATATGTTTATCGGTGCGACGAACGCTTTTACCGGTGAAATCGGGAAAGGGACAAACGTGATCAACGGCGAAATTGGGCAGGGCTTTTCCGCCATTGCCCGCGATTACAAAGCGCGCGGGATTTCCTGGTGTGTTGTAGGTGACGAAAACTATGGTGAAGGGTCCAGTCGGGAGCATGCGGCCATGGAACCGCGCCATTTAGGATGTCGGGTCGTCCTTACCCGGAGTTTTGCCCGTATTCACGAAACCAATTTGAAGAAACAGGGAATCCTGCCGCTTACATTCATCGATCCTGCCGATTATGACCGGATTCAGGAACAGGATCGTTTGGCCGTTCGTGGGCTGGATAAACTGGCCCCCGGCGTCAATCTGACGGTGGAACTGACCCGCCAGGACGGATCAAAAGAATCATTTGACGTTGCGCAGAGTTTCTCCGAAATCCAGATCGGGTGGTTTAAATATGGCTCAGCACTGAATCAGATTGCCGCCGAAAATGACTGAGACCCCACTGGTTCTTATCACCGATCCGTTAGATCCGAAAGGAATACAGATCCTTGAGAATGCGGGATTGAAGGTCGGAATATTTACGGATAAAACCGGACCTGAGTATGAGGCAGCACGTTCTCAGGCTTCCGGATGGATCGTTCGAAGTGGAACGCGTCTAACAGAAAAAGAGCTGGAAAACGCTCCGGCCCTCAAGGTCATTGGACGTGCAGGAGTGGGGGTGGACAACGTGGATTTGGAAGCAGCGACTCGCCGGGGAATACCGGTCATGAATACGCCGGATGTTAATACGACATCTGTAGCCGAACATACCATTGCACTGATGCTGGCCTTATCCCGGCATATCCCTCAGGCGAATGCTTCATTGATGCGTGGAGAATGGGACCGGTCCCGGTGGATCGGAACCGAAATTTATGGAAAGACGCTGGGTATTATCGGTTTGGGAAAAATTGGCCGTGAGGTGGCCCGGCGATCCGAGGCATTTGGAATGCATTTATTGGGATTTGATCCATTTATCCAACCGTCGGATCTAAACAACCTGAATATTTCACTGACCAACCTGGAGACTGTATTTTCTGATTCGGATTTCATTACACTCCATATTCCGATGAATAACCGAACCCGGGGATTAATCGGCTCTGCCGAATTGAAGTCGATGAAACCAACCTGTCGACTGATTAATGTTGCCCGAGGTGGAATTGTGGATGAAAATGCCCTGGCGGACGCTCTGAATTCCGGTATAATTGCCGGAGCAGCCATTGACGTTTTTGAGAATGAACCTCTGGCCCGGTCCCATCCTTTGCGCGGAACAGATCACTGTATATTAACACCACATTTGGGTGCCTCTACCGTGGAAGCAAAATTGGCGGTTTCACTCCAAATCTGTGCAGCAATAAAGAAAGCGTTATTGGACAAAACATTTGACCACGTAGTAAATCCATCTGTTTTAACATAATAATCGAAGCAGGCGGAAGATAAAAAAACAGTTGAACAATGTGGCCTGAACAAATTAGACTGCTTCTTGAAACTGAGGTCGTCTGACAGGCACATTTACCAAAAGGAAATAAACATAGAGGATATTCATGTCGAAACTTTGGGAAGATTTGAAAAAGAATATGAAAGAATGGGGCAACGTTGCTGTCGAAAAGGCAGAGGAAGTCAGCAAAATGGCCGTTGCCAAAACCGAAGAATTAACCAGAATCAGTAAAATTAAAATAGAAATTCACCAGATTCAGAAAGATCTGGACTCATATTATGAGAGCTTGGGGCATTGGATTGAAGAGAAATACACTTCCAATAAGAAACTGGCGCTTTTTAAGGATGATCGGTTTCAGGAAATCATGAAATCGATTGCAGATAAAAGAGCTGTTGTGGATAAAAAAGAGACTGAAATTGAAAAAATCCGGGAAGAAGCCGGAACCGAAGATGTCGCTCCTGCCAAGGATCCGGTTCAGGAGGATCAACCCGCTGATGATACGAAGTAAGTTTACACCATGAATTCAGTTGTAAATCAAATAGTATGCGATTAATATTGACCCTAATCTTGTAGCCATTATGCGTGCCCCAAACCATCAATACTCGTACATCTTTCAGGCGGAGTCCGATCAAAAAGTACGACAATACCACTTCACTCTCGGAAAAGTATTTGGTACTTTGGCTTTGGGATTTGTTTTATTAGGGGCGGGTTTATTTTTCAGCGCGGATTTCCTGACAGATGTCATCTACAAAACACGTCTTACGGATATTGAGTATAAATATCGTTCCCTGTCCAATACATTAACCGAATTACAGTCCCAAATCGGTATTCTGGACTCTCAGATAGCTGACATTGAGGAACAGGATAAGGCCGTTCGCATGTATGCTGACCTTCCGGGCATTGATCAGGATGTTCGCGATCTTGGAGTCGGAGGCGTTCAGTTGGAACAGCCGCACGGTTTGGATGGACCGGCTCCGGATTTGGAGTTAAAAATCTCCGAGCTGGAGTTAAATGTCGATCAATTAAGCCGTAAGGTGAAACTTGAATTAGCCAGTTACCGTACAATTTACGATAAGGTGAAAAACAATACGGAATTGATGAAGAATATTCCCAGTATTCGGCCGGTCTATGGCGGATATTTGAATTCACCGTTCGGATACAGAATTGATCCTTTTGACGGCAAGCGCCGGTTCCATTATGGACAGGATTTTTCCGTTGCCAACGGAACTCCGATTTATGCCACAGCGGACGGTGTTGTGCAGCAGGCGCGGTACCGGGGTGGCTTCGGTAAAACCGTAAAACTGAATAACGGGAATGGCTATTCCACGATTTATGCCCATCTGTCCAAGATTTCAGTAAAATACGGGCAAAAAGTAAAGCGCGGGGATCTGATCGGTTATTCCGGGAATACGGGCCGATCCACCGGACCCCACGTACATTACGAAGTTCATTATTACGGCACTCCCCAAAATCCTCTGGATTATTTTTTCAGCGGTTATCTTAAATAAGACCGCCTTCCAAACCCATGCATAAATCGTTTTTCATAGAAACCTATGGATGTCAGATGAATGTTGCGGATTCCGAACTGGTGACCGGTTTGTTAACCTCTCATGGCTATGTTCCGGCGGAGCGAATGGAATCAGCCGATGCCATTTTCGTCAACACCTGTGCTATCCGTGAACATGCCGAAGAAAAAGTACATTCCCGTTTGGGAGTATTCCATAAAATAAAGCGGGAACGTCCGAATGTCCTTATTGGCGTATTGGGATGTATGGCTCAGAATTTGAAAAATGATTTATTGGAAAACAAACCATACGTGGACGTTATACTGGGGCCCGACTCCTACCGGGATCTGCCGGAAATATTATCCCGGGGAAATGCACAAAAACATATTGTCGATACGAAATTATCCCGGTTCGAAGTATACGACGATTTATTTCCCAGCCGAAACGAAGGGATCAATGCCTGGATCTCAATCATGCGGGGTTGCGATAAATTTTGTACGTTCTGTATCGTACCGTTTACACGGGGCCGGGAACGATCCCGCCGGGTGGAAAGTATTGTCAGGGAAGCCCGAAAAGCAATTACCGACGGTTTTGTTGAAATTACCTTACTGGGACAAAATGTGAATTCCTATCACGCTGAGGATCAATCATTCCCGGATTTATTGGCGGCGGTAGCGGAGATACCGGGACTTAGACGACTACGGTATACATCACCTCATCCCCAGGACATTACTATGGAACTGATTGAAGTCATGGGGGCCTATGACACAATTTGTAATTCAATACATTTCCCGCTCCAGTCCGGTTCGGATCGAATCTTAAAACGAATGAACCGATCCTATACGCGGGATCATTTTCTCAAGATGGCGGATGTGTTGCGTACCCGGCTTCCCGGGATCGGAATCTCTACGGATATTATTGTGGGTTTCCCCGGAGAATCGGAAAATGATTTTCAGGATACCTTATCGGTCATGGAATCGATTCAATTTGATTCAGCCTATACTTTTAAATATTCACCAAGGCCATATACCAAGGCAGCGGAATATGATGATCAGATTCCTGAAGCCTTGAAATCCGAGCGGTTGGACCAATTGATTGCACTGCAAAAAAAGCATACTCTGGAGCGGAATCAAGCTCATGTGGGATCAATAGAAAAAGTTCTGGTAGAAAAGGAGAGCAAGCGATCGCCGGATCAATGGGCCGGTCGTACCGACTCCAATAAATGGGTCATTTTTAATAAAGAGGAAACTCGAATCCGTGATATTATAGACGTCAAAATTATTGGCGCAACCGGCGTTACACTTCATGGACAGGTAGTATAAGATGAGGAAATCATGAAACTGATTAAAATTTTTACAGTATTGGCTGTTTTTATACTCTTGCTGGTATTTTTCCTGAAAAACAATCAAATGGTTGCCGTAGATCTGATTTTCCGGAAATATGATCAGTTATCCGTGTCCTTTATCATGCTTGGTGCACTGACATTAGGAGTCCTGATCGGTTATGGTGTTGCCATCGTATCGATTTGGTCATTGCGAGCAGAGAATCGCGCGATGCGGAAAAAAATAAAAGAACTTACCGACGAACTAAATGATCTTCGGAATGTCACGATTGCGGATGATCTGGGTAATTCCGATTCAAACGAGTAACCTTTGGATATTGTAATCACTTTCTTTGTTTTGGCGACTGTTGCCGGTGGCATCGCCTATTGGCTGACCATTAAATCCGAGCGGAATAAACTTAAACCATCTCTTTATACCGATGCGTTAACAGCCATAATTCGTGGCGATACGTTGAAGGCGGTTCACCATCTTAGGGAAACCGTCAAAAAGAATTCCGAACATATTGACGCTTATCTTCACTTAGGATGTCTGTACCGGGACGGGAATCCGCAACAGGCAATAAAAGTACACCAATCGCTCACCGTTCGACCTAACTTGCCCAAACCTGTTCAGATCCTCATTCATCAGGAATTGGCGCGGGATTATCTGGCTCTGGAAGAATATTCCCGGGCAAAACAGGAAGCAGAAGTTGTGTTGCGTCTGGAGAAACGAAATCTCTGGGCCACTCAGTTCTTAACCGATTTGGCTGTAAAAACACGTAATTGGCCCGAAGCCGCCAGATTAACGAAACTTATTCAGCGCATGACCAACCAAAGTGATAACCGTACGTTGGCCGAATTTGAATGTAATGAAGGTCGTGATTTGTTGAACAAAGATCAGCTTGAGGATGCCCGTTCCGCTTTTCAGCGCGCCTTAAAAACCGATAAAACCTATGCGCTTCCCTATTATTATATCGGAATTACCTACGAGCGGGAAGAAAACCTGGTAAAAGCCGTTGAAAACTGGGAGAAATTTGCTCTTGCCGATCTTGAAGGTGGTGTTTGTGTTTATCCAAAAATTGAATCCGCGCTTTTCGATCTTGGGCGATTCAGTGAAATTGAACGCTTTTACCGGCACATTCTGGAACAGGATTCGGGAAATCTGGAAGCACTGGTTAATCTGGCCAATGTTCTGGACGAAAAAGGAGATCGAAAAGAAGCGTTGCAGTTGGTTGATGAGGCATTACATAAGAATAGCGACGACGTTCACGCGCGTCTCATGAAGATGAAATTAACCGTTCAGAACGGTTCACCATCCGAATTGGCGCGTGAGATTGATAAAATTATAGAGGATTTGCCCAACCAGCAATTACCGTCATGAATAAGATTGTCGGCTGCCTTTTATTTATTCTCGCTTTCTTCACTCTGAGTCCCGCCCAAAATATTGATATGTATTTGTCACTCCTGGATGAAGGCAAAGTGGAACAGGTATTAAACGATATTCCATTGCTTGAAGTGCGATATCCCAATGATCCCGGCGTGTTATATTTAAAAGCAGTATTGGCAACCGATGGAAATATTGCTATCAGGTTTTATCAATTGTTAATTAAAAAATATCCCCAATCCGATTTTGCGGCCGATGCGGCATTGCGGATCGGAGAATATTTATATGCCCGCGGATTATATAGCCAGGCCAGTCAGCAACTGAAATCGATACCTCTCCATTATCCATCTTCGGAGACCATCCAACAGGCCGTTAATTTAATGGTGAAAAGTTATTACGCCACCGGTGAAGTGGACAGCGCCAAGGCCTATGTGCGTTTGTTTAAAAAGAGATTCCCCGGTTTGGATGTAAGCTCCTATGGTTTTTCAAATCTGGATACCGCTCCTGATATTGCATTAGTTAAAGTTGATCCCAAAGAAGCACAGGCAAGGATTCAGATGGCGACAAAATCAAAGCCTGATCCCGGCAAGAAAAAGCGGCCCTGGGTAATTCAGGTTGGTGCCTTCAGTCAATGGAAAAATGCCAATAATCTCCAGACTACCTTGCAGAACAAAGGTTATCAGGTCGAGGTCAATCAGGTATTAAGCCAGGGACGCCGATTGCATATTGTTCGGGTTGTGCGTTATGCTACCAAAAGGGAGGCTGAAGATGTGGCCAAAGAATTACAGAAAACACTGGGCCTTGATTATCGTGTACTGAAGCGACCGGAATCTTCATCATAACAATTTGGGAATGAGTGTGAGGCTGGTGCCCGCCGCGGTCTTCAAAACCGTTGTCCCCGATTGCATCGGGGAGCTGGGTTCGATTCCCAGGCGTTCCCGCAACCTGTAAATATAACCTAACTTTCTTATAATTATTTGGATCGCCGCCCGCAGTGCCGGTAGTTCCTATTTTCTTCATCAAGAGGCAAAATTCTAACTACGGAATGAAGATATAATTCAGGTCAAACCTGAAGATCGGGTTTCCCTCATAGTTGGGATAAATATATCTTTTTGAACGAACTCTTTATTGGACCTTATCGTCTCAAGTCTTCAACTCTGTTATCATTTCTTCAACATCCTGGAATTAGGAGCTATATCATCAACAAATAAAATCTTGGAACAATGTTTTCGAAGGGATGAGATCACGGGAGTATGATGTTGGAAAAAGTAAATATTCTAAAATTATTATAGGATTAATCAGAATAAATATTGAAATAAAACAATAGGTTGGATGTTGGGAGCTGCAAACGTTTGCGGTATCGTTTGCATTCCCAGTGTACTATGCAGTAATATTCACCAGTCACTTTATCGGTCTCATTCTATTTATACACACAGTAAATGAAAAAAAAGAGGAATCAGAAATATGTTAAAAAATCGTACTAAAGAAAAATTAAAGGATGGTGGGGTTGTCGTTGGCAATTTTACTTCATTTATTTCACCGGAAATTGTGGAGATTATCGGTAATACGGGTTTCGATTTCGTTGTTTTGGATGCAGAACACGGACCATTAGGTCCGGAAAGCTGCATACATTTAGTACGAGCTGCTGAAGTATCGGATACAACTCCGATCGTAAGAGTTCCTAAGAATGATACTGAAATTATTCTGCGTTATATGGATACGGGCGTTCAGGGACTTCATGTGCCACAGATAAACACCGGGCCCGATGCTGAAGCATGCGTACAAGCTGTTAAATATTACCCCGAAGGGGACCGTGGGCTGAGTCGAACCCGGGCCGGCGATTTCGGTACTAAAATGTCTCTTCCCGATTTTCTTAATTACTCGAATCAGGAATCGCTGGTTGTCGTTCATATCGAGAACATGGAAGGTGTGAATAATCTGCCGGAAATTCTGGAAACGGATGGAATCGACGTAATTTACATCGGGCCGGTTGACCTTTCCGGATCATTGGGCTGCCCCTGTAAGCTGGATGACCCCCGGCTCAAGGAAGCAATCGACCGGATCATTACATTAACCGTGGAGTCCGATAAATATCTGGGTATCTATGTAGGTGACGTGGAAACTGCAAAAAAATACATAGACCGGGGAGCCCAATACATTGCCACCAGCATTTACGGATTTATTATTCCACCGTTGCAGGATTTTGTCAAACACTTCAAATGAAGGCCGTTGATCATAGAAGGCAGAAGGGTTAACAAAATAAAAATTTAGGAGTACGTACATGGAGTTACTAATAAATGGTGAGTGGGTTACTAACTCCCGCGTTCTTGAGGTGAAAAACCCTTATGATGGTTCGGTGATTGATACCGTTCCTCTGGCGAGTAAGACTGATATTGATAAGGCGTTAAGTGGTCTCGAAACCGGTTTCGAAGAGATGAAAGAACTATCCAGTCTGGAACGCTCGGAAATATTGCACAAGACCGCCCGGATCATTGAAAAAAATAAAGATGACTTGGTCCGAACTTTAGCAGCGGAGTCAGGAAAACTTCTCAGTGAAGCCCGTAGGGAAGTGTACCGGTCAATGGTTGTTGTGGAACTGGCGGCCGAAGAGACGAAGCGAATCAGTGGTGAAGTGCTACCCATGGATTATGAGCCCTGGGGTAAAAACAGGATCGGATTCTATCGCCACGTACCCAAAGGAATCATCAGCGCAATTTCCCCATTCAATTTCCCTTTATTGCTCTCCTTGCACAAGATTGCACCGGCCCTGGCAAGCGGGAATGCGGTTATCGTTAAACCGGCTTCCAAAACACCGCTTTCAACGTTAAAGGTATGCCGATTCCTCATTGAGGCCGGTTTGCCACCCAAAGCGTTGAGTGCGGTTGCGGGTAACAGCAGTGAAATCGGTGATATGTTGGTTGCCGATGACCGTGTCGCTATGGTCACGTTTACCGGCAGCCGTGGAGTGGGTGAAGCTATCCTGCGAAAAGCCGGAATCAAAATGGTGACTTTGGAATTAGGCTCCAACGCGGCCGTGATAATTACCGAAGGAACCGATTTGGAGAAAGCTGCCAAAGCAGTCGTCAGGGGTAGTTACAGTTACGCCGGGCAAATCTGTATCTCTCTCCAGAGAGCTTTTGTCGATAAAAAAATCTACCACCCCTTTTTGGATACTTTAATCCCATTGGTGACGCAATTAAAAGTCGGTGATCAATTTGCGGAGGATACCGATGTGTGTCCGATGATTTCGGAAACCGAAGCGTCCAGGGTGCAATCGTGGATAGATCGGGCGACCGGAAAGGGGGCGCAGGTGTTGGCCGGAGGCAAAGGTGATGGTACGTTGTTCACTCCTACTGTCCTTACCGATGTTGATCTCAATATGGAAGTTGTCTGTGACGAAGTTTTTGGTCCCCTGGTAAGTGTTATTCCCTACAATTCCATTGATGAGGCCTTTAAAATGGTTAATTCCTCAGACTATGGGTTGAATGCGGGCATTTTCACGAACGATGTTAGTCTTGCCTTTAAGGCAATTAAGGAGATCGAAGTTGGAGCCTTGCTGATCAACGATATCCCGGGATTCCGTGTGGATAATATGCCCTATGGTGGTGTCAAGAAAAGCGGTCTCGGCAGGGAAGGTGTTCGGTTCGCGATGGAGGAAATGACCGAAAAACGAATGGCGATTTTCACGCTGTAAAGCTGATCATTCATTAAAATCGGGAGAATAAACAAGAATACAACAGTTTTGAATCTGCACCCGAAATATATCAGATTTCCATTATACATGAATATAATGGTGATCGCACTGATTATCGATAGTATTGAAAGGACAGAGCATAGCCGTATATACGGATTCGGTAACCGGGGCGATCAGTCCCTTGCTTTATGGCACCGGATTTGAAAACTTCGGTAACGAAATACATCTGGGGCTTTGGGCGGATATGATCGACGGTAAAAGTATGGAAGGCGATGCGAACGGTGATGGCCTTGCCGATAAATGGAACCCCATTGGCGAAGGAAATAATACAATAGCCTATTTCCATGACCCGGTGAATCCGCTAAATGCGAGTTACTCACAGAAAATCCAGGTTTCTTCCTATGCTTCCGGTTACCGTGGGATTGCTCAGGAAGGGCTGTATATTGAAACCGGCAAGACCTACGCGTTGAGCCTTTTCCTTCGTCAAAGCGGACTGGAAGGTGATGTTACCGTATCTTTGACCGGTGAATTCGGCATTTATGCGGAAGTGGTATTTGATTCGATTTCGGAGGGATGGGCAAAATATTCAGCTGTTTTGACTTCCTCGGCTACGGTTCCCGATGCCCAATTGCAGATTACTTTTGCCGAAGATGGAATCTTATGGATCGATCAGGTGGTTTTAATGCCTGAAGATAATTACCAGGGACATGGTACACGTACGGATATCATGGAAAAACTGGTTCGTACTCGTCCGACCTGCGTCCGCTGGCCCGGCGGTCTGATTGCCGAGCAGTACGATTGGCGCGACGGAGTCGGTGACCCCGATTATCGTCCAACGACGTTGCTCTACGCCTCCGATGTACGGAATCAATGGTATCCCGAATGGGCTCCCAATCAATTCGGCACCGATGAGTTTATGCAATTTCTGGAAGACATCGGTGGGGCTGAACCAATTCTTACCGTCAACAGCGGTTATGCAATTGATGGCCCCTTGCCCCAGGAATATGTAACCAACGCAGCAAATTGGGTGGAATATTGTAATAGCGCTACAACAACCCCCTTCGGAGCTTTACGTGCTGCCAACGGTCACCCGGAACCGTACAATGTTACATACTGGAATATTGGTAACGAACCGTGGCAAATGGCCGCAGCGGATTATGCCAACCGGTTCGTTCAAATTGCAATTGCGATGAAAGCAAAGGATCCCTCGATTCTGTTAATCGCCGAGGACGGAAATCAGTCCCCGCAGTGGAGAATCGATCTGTTGCAAATTGCCGGGCAATATATAGATTTATTAAGTATACATCGCTACTACAGGAATGGATATACTAACTCAATGTCTTATCCAAATTATATCGAAAATAATTTCAACAATATTAAGAACATAATCGACTTTTATATCCCGGGCAATAATATCCTTATTTCATTTAATGAATGGAATAATAATACTGATATTAGCGGGGGAAATGCCTTGGGATGGACATTAAAGGAGGGCTTATTCGCTGCCGGTATGTTTAATGCTTTGGAACGGCAGTCCGATATAGTTTTCCAATCCGGAGTTTGGCCCTTGTTCCGAAATGATGCGGCTTACGATTACATTCCCTATCCAAAGCATAACCTCATTCATTATGACAATCACCGAATGTTTACTTCCGTAACCTACTTAGCATTGGATATGTATCGTACGAATTTTGCTCCGAATAAATTAGCAGTCGATGTTATCAGTAATGGTTTTGATACCTACCTGGCAAGTAATGTTGCCTATCTTGATGCTGTAGCCACAAAGAACGAAAATAATGATTATCTCATCCTTAAAATTGTAAATAAAGATATCCATAACGACCTGAATACAACGGTCATGATTACCGGCAATCTTGTACCAACGGTTGATTCAGTAGCTTCAGTTTATCAGATAAATTCTGCAAATACTACCGATATGAATACTCTGAATAATCCTAATACAGTCGTTATCGATTCCTTTTCAATTTCATACGCATCGACGAATTTTCAATTCATTTTTCCAGCCCATTCTATTACAGTGATGAAATTCAGCGGTTCATTTCCTTCGGTGCCGGTTTCCATCGCCGGGGATAACAATTCACTCCCCACGCAGCTTTCGCTTCAGCAGAATTATCCCAATCCATTCAATTCTCGAACAGTCATTCACTACAACTTACCGGCGTCAAAGGATATCCTTTTGGAAATATATGATATTACCGGTCGCAAGCTGAGAACACTGGTAAATGAAAAACAAACCCGAGGTTTTAAATCCATTCCATGGAACGGTAGGAATGATAAAGGAGGAATGGTCCCAACCGGAATGTATTTCTCCCGGCTCACAGACGGAAACTCCGTAATGTTAATAAAAATGATGCTCATCAAATAGGTAGTACAATTAATCGTTTCACCATACTAATTCCGGGTTACTCCGCTTTTACGCAAACAATAATAAAGGTTATCTATGCATAAAGTTTTGGTTCTGGCAAGAGCCTTTTCGCTTCAGGGCGAAGAAGCTTTACAGTATTTTAGAGAACAGGGCTATGAGGTTATCATGAATCCTCTGGGTGAATTCAATTTATCCGAAGAAAAACTTATACCGTTAGTGGAGGATGTAGAGGCAATCGTTGCCGGTGAGGATTGGATAACCGTCGCGGTTATTCATGCTGCAAAAAACCTGATAATAATTTCAAAAGTTGGTATTGGGTTGGACCGTGTGGATATTCCGGCGGCTACAAAAAGAGGTATTCCGGTCACTAATACTCCTGCGGCCAATTATCAGTCCGTTGCCGATTTAACGTTCGGGCTGCTTATATCGTTGGCGCGCCGTATACCGGAATCCAGCGGTTTTTTATTGAGCGGAACCTGGAAGCCATTAATCGGAACGGAGTTGTGGAATAAAACTATCGGGATTATTGGTTTGGGCAGGATCGGTAAAGCCGTTGCTAAGAGGGCCCGAGGATTCGATATGAATATTCTGGCTTATGATCTTTATCAGGACCATGAATTCGCTATAGAAAATGATATCAATTATGTTGCTTTCGATGAGCTTCTCAAGAATGCGGATTTCATTACTATTCATGTACCGGGTCTGAAAGAAACGAAATATTTAATTGGTGCCAGGGAATTTGGTTTGATGAAATCCAGTGTTTTTATCGTTAATACAGCCCGTGGCGGTATTGTGGATGAAAAAGCACTATATATCGCTTTAAAAAATGGCAACATCCGTGGAGCGGGATTGGATGTTTATGAAAAGGAGCCAGCCATGGGAAATCCTCTTTTGGAGTTACCCAATGTTGTTGCCACTCCTCATATGTCCAGTTATTCACGGGAATCCTTGGCAAGGATGTGTATGAGTGCGGCGAAAAATGTTATCACAATCATAAACGGTAAAACACCGGAATCGCTGATAAACCCGGAGATATATCAACACTAAACTAAAAAGGAGCAGGGATGAGTTTCCAATTGACAGAAGAACAAGAAATGCTGATAAGAACAGCAAGGGACCTGGCGCAGAAAGAATTTAAACAAAAAGCTGCACATTGGGATCAAACGGAGACCTTTCCCCATGAAAACGTGCAACGTCTTGTTGAGCTTGAGTTACTCGGAATGACCATACCCTCGGAATATGGTGGGGGTGGAAGACCGTTAATTGATGCACTTCTCGTTGTAGAGGAGATCGCCAAAGCTTGTGGTACAACAGCCAGAATAGTTGTGGAAACCAATATGGGCGTAGTTGGCGCACTCATGAATCATGGCACTGAAGCCCAAAAGAGACAGTATCTGCCGATGATTTGTAAAGGAGAAAAACCAGCCATTGCAATTACAGAACCAAATGCCGGTTCAGCGGCAACGGAATTATCAACAAAAGCGAAAAAACAGGGATCAAGTTATGTAATAAACGGGAGTAAATGCTTCATCACCGGTGGCGGTGTATCAAAAATATATTTGGTATTTGCCCGTTTGAATGATGAACCAGGGGCAAAAGGTATCGGCGGTATTTTTGTTGAAGCTGGCACACCTGGATTTAAGGTCGGAAAACGTGAACCAATGATGGGTTTGCGTGGAATACCGGAAACCCAGTTATTTTTTGAAAATTGTGTCGTTCCGGAAGAAAATCTATTGGTTGAAGCTGGTGATGGATTTAAAAAACTAATGACGGCCTATAATGGACAGCGCTTGGGGGCCGCAACGGTGGCTTTGGGAATTGCCCAGGGTGCCTTGGATGAAGCCCTTACCTATGTACAGGAAAGGAAACAATTCGGTCGTCCTATTAGTGATTTCCAGGGTGTACAGTGGATGTTGGCAGATATGCACACCAAACTGGAAGCTTCCAGACTTTTACTTTACCGAGCAGCTATGAATGCCGGATACGGTTTACCGGATCACATGGAAGCAGCTGTCGCCAAAGCATTTACTACAGAGGCCGCGGTACAGGTTACTAACGATGCTCTACAACTTTTTGGTGGTTACGGATACTCAAGAGAATATCCACTAGAACGGATGGCCAGAGATGTACGAATGTTCACTATCGGGGGTGGAACGGTACAAATGCTACGCACCGTTATTGCATCAAAACTACTGAGAAAAAAGATCAGTCAAAGAGATTGAACGGGAGGTATACCTGTTGAATCAGGCGCCGTTAGAAGGAATTACAATTCTGGATTTAACCCAGGCACTTGCAGGACCTTTTTGCACAATGCAGTTAGGTGATATGGGTGCTGATGTAATAAAAGTTGAACGTCCCGGAAGAGGGGATGATTCCCGGCATTGGGGTCCCCCTTTTCTCGAAGACGAAAGCGCCTATTTTATCTGCACAAATCGAAATAAAAGAAGTATCACTCTGGATTTGAGAACCGAAAAGGGTAAGGAAGTTATTCAGCGTCTCATCCGAAGATGTGATGTTTTAATTGAAAATTTCAAACCCGGTTCTTTATCACGAATGGGATTTAGCTATGAAGAAGTCGAGAAAATCAATCCCCGGATTATCTATTGCAGTATTTCCGGTTATGGTCAAAACGGGCCGCAGAAAAATGAGGCGGCTTACGACCTGATTATTCAGGGTGAGTCGGGTTTGATGAGTATTTGTGGTTTCCCGGAAAATCCGCCGACGAAAGTAGGAACGTCCCTTTCCGATATGGTAGCCAGTTTCTATGCTTTGCAAAGTATTTTGATGGCGTTGATGGTGAGAGAAAAAACAAATGAAGGTCAGCACATAGATATATCCATTCTGGACAGTATGGTATCGCTTCTGACTTACCGGGCCGGATTTTATTTTGCCAACGGTAAGATTCCCATGAGGAGAGGAAACGAACATCCTTCGTTAGTTCCCTACGAGGTGTTTAAAGCCAGTGACGGGTATTTTAATATTGGAATTGCTAACGATCATCAGTTTGGGAAACTCTGTAAAGTTATTGGTAGAGACGATTTAGCCGATAATCCGCGTTTCGCCCAAAATAAGTTCCGTGAACAAAACCGGGAAGAATTAAAAGGGATTCTATATCCGATTATTGCCGGAAATACTCGGGAATATTGGTTGAAAAAAATGAAACCGGAAGGAATTCCCTGTGGGACAATTAATAACATTAAGGAAATCGTGGAATCGGAGCAATTGAAGGTGCGTGAAATGGTTGTGGAAATTCCTCATCCCACAGTCGGTTCCGTTACCGTTCTCGGTAATCCTATGAAACTGTCGAAAACACCCGGCCGGATTAGAAGCCACCCGCCGGTTCTCGGCGAACATACCAATGAAATACTTCATTCCCTGGGCTATACGGAAAGGGAAATCCATGCCATGCGGGATGAGGGCGTGGTGTAATAAAAATACGTAATGGAGCAATTGTTAAATTGCAAAGGGGAAAGGGCTAGAATGGTAACAATCGATGCCCATACACATTTGGGTAATTGCAAAATATTCGGCATTGACATTTCGGAAGATGAATTGATACAGGGGATGGATAAATACCATGTTGATCTTTCCATCGTTCAACCCCATCCCGGTGAAGATCATCCTGAAAAAGTGCATGATGATATTGCCGCTTTGGTCGAAAAATATCCGGGGCGGTTTTCCGGCTTGATTTCCATGAATCCGAATATGGACAGGAAAAGATATACCGATGAGGTGGAACGGTGTATAACAAAATTGAAATTTGTGGGGATTAAGCTGCATACCTTCGGTCATATCACTTCACCGATTTCGACAAATGCCGATATTGTTTTTGAGATGGCAGAAGCCTTTAATGTGCCGGTGATGATTCATACCGGTCCGGGAGTTCCTTTCTCGTTACCATCTTTGGCAATTCCGCGTGCACGGGAATACCCGACGGTATCGATTGTTCTGGCCCATTCCGGAGCCATTACTTTTGTGTCGGAAGCGTATGTGGCAGCCAAAGAGTGTGAAAATATTTATCTGGAGACTTCCTGGTGCGGCGCCCATAGGATAAAATGGCTGGTAGCCGAATTGGGTGCCCGTAAAGTTATGTTTGGTTCGGATCTGCCCAGCAATTTGCCGGTGGAGATTACCAAATATGAAACTATTGGATTTACAAAAGAGCAAGCCCGTCTGTGCCGGGGCGGGAATGCCGCAAGAATATTTAATTTGAAAGTGAAGGTGTAAAATGAAATTAGAAGGTAAAACAGCGATTGTAACCGGAGCCGGAGTCGGTCTTGGCGCAGGTATCGCTCAACGGCTTTTTAATGATGGCGCCCAGGTCGTTTTTGCCGATATCAATCCGGATAATTGTCAGAAACAGGTGGACGAAATTGATCCTTCCGGTACCAGAACACTGGTGCTGAAAACGGATGTTACCGACGAACAACAAGTAGAAGCTATGGTGTCCGCAACCGTAAAGAAGTTCGGTACAGTGGATATTCTCATCAATAATGCCGGTATGTTTACCGACGGATCAATTGAAGAAACCTCCCTGGCGGAATGGAACCGCGTTATCGGTCTTAACCTGACGGCTGCTTTTCTGTGTTCCCGGGCCGTTATAAAAATGATGAAAGAAAAACGCGCAGGGAAAATCATCAATATCGGATCGGTAGTGGCCAAAAACCAGTCGCCCAATCCCAGCGCCGCCTATGCTACTTCAAAAGCAGGAATCCATCGTTTCACTATCCAGTTGGCAGTGGAATCCGCAGCTTATGGAATAAATGTTAATGCCATTGCCCCCGGTCTCGCCGATACGCCCATGGGCAGAATGCTTCCTGACGAAGCGTGGAATACCGCAATTAATGAGAGAATTCCCCTTAAAAGAGTAGCGACTCCCACTGATATTGCCAATGCGGTTTCTTTTCTTGTATCACAGGAAGCGGAATACATCACCGGTGAAATCCTCGATGTCAACGGCGGCCTTGTGATGGATTAAGTAGTATCTGACCAAAACTAATTCTGATGACCATAACAAAACTATGACGATCCGTTGCGGTCTCCTGACCGCGGCGATAACCACCTTGAAAACAGGGTCAGGAGACCCTGTTGGATCTTAGCAAAATAATCAAATTTTATATTGGAACGTTAATCTGGAGTTGATGGAGAGGGAAGATGAGTAAACGTAATTTTTCAATCGGAATTGATTACGGTACGAATTCGGTTCGTGGTGTCGTGGTGGACGTGGCCGACGGACGGGAAGTCGTGTCGGCGGTCTTTAATTACCGGCGTGGCGAAAATGGAATAATTTTAGATAAATCACATGTGCATGTGGCCAAACAGAGCCCGCTGGATTATATTGACGGTTTTGAAAATGTTGTCGAACAATGTCTGAAAGCGGCCAGGCAAGCCGAAAATGTTACTCCGGAGCAGATCGTCGGGATCGGGATTGACACTACCGGATCTACGCCTATCCCGGTGAACAGGGAAGCCCTGCCCCTTGCCATGGTGCCGGGGTTTAAAGACAATATTAATGCCCAGGCCTGGCTGTGGAAAGATCACTCGTCTTCCAAGGAAGCACAGGCCATCACGGAATTGGCGCAGAGGATCCGGCCTGAATATTTAGCAAAATGCGGCGGTGTTTATTCATCGGAATGGTTCTTTTCCAAAATACTGCATTGTCTGAATATTGACGAAGATGTATTCGATGCCGCTTATTCCTGGATTGAACTGGCTGATTTTGTGCCGGCCTATATTTGTGGTATAAATGACGTTACGCAGGTTAAGCGCGGTATTTGCGCAGCGGGACACAAGGCCATGTTTAATGAACAATGGGGCGGCCTTCCCGATAAAGAATTCCTCTCTCAACTACACCCGAAATTAGCCGAATTGCGCGATCGTCTTTTTGATAAGACGTATGCCGCCGATGAAACAGCCGGTTATCTTTCAGAATCCTATCGGCAGAAATTCGGTTTTTCGAAAAGAATTCCCGTAGCCGTAGGCGGCTTCGACGCCCATTTCGGCGCTGTGGGCGCCGGTGTTGAAAAAGGTGTTTTGGTTAAAATTATCGGTACTTCCACCTGCGATATAACCGTATCGCCGGTGGAAAATAATGTGGACGATATTCCCGGTGTATGCGGTATTGTTAATGAATCTGTTCTGCCCGATTATTATGGAATTGAAGCGGGACAATCGGCGGTAGGCGATATCCTGAATTGGTTTGTGGATAAGGTTTGTGCCAGGGATGCCGATTATCATAATGTTTTGACGGAAGAGGCCGACAAACTGCAACCGGGGGAGAGCGGTCTTCTGGCTTTGGACTGGAATAACGGAAACCGGACGATTCTGGTCGATGTGGAATTGACGGGATTGTTGATCGGTCAGACATTACAAACCACTCAGGCTGAAATTTATCGTGCGCTTATAGAATCCACGGCTTTTGGTGCACTGGCGATTATTGAAAGATTTGAGGAATACGGTGTTGAAATTTCCCGGGTAGTCAATTGCGGTGGCATCGCTAATAAAAATTCCATGTTCATGCAGATTTATGCCGATATCATCGGCAAACCCATGGAGATTGCCGGTTCACTGGAAACCTGTGCTTTAGGTTCGGCTATTTTTGGTGCGGCTGTGGCAGGTTCTGCTGCCGGAGGTTATGACAGTGTTGAAGAGGCCCGCAAGAATATGTTTGCGAAGAGTAAAAAAGTCTATTATCCGTCCGAAAAGAATCAGGCGGTCTATCGCAAACTTTATAGTCTGTATCGTACCCTCCACGACTCGTTCGGCGTCCGGAATCATCAGGAAAACCTTTTCCACGTGATGAAAGAATTATTACAGATTAAAAAAAAGAATGTTCAATAACTCATTAACAGGTGAAATTCAATGCTCAGTGAATTAAAAGAAAAAGTATTCCAGGCGAATATCGACATATATAAAAAAGGGCTGGTTATTTATACCTGGGGTAATGTCAGCGGGATTGACCGCGAAAAAGGCATCATAGCCATCAAGCCCAGCGGTGTGGATTATGATACCTTAAAGCCGGAAGATATGGTGCTGGTCGGTTTAGACGGACAGGTAATAGAAGGGGCATACAACCCGTCCACCGATACGAAAACCCATCTGGTTTTATACAATCATTTTGAAACCGTAGAGGGGGTTGTCCATACCCATGCGGTTCATTCAACCGTCTATGCCCAGGCGCATGAACCGATCCCTTGTTTGGGCACCACCCATGCGGATCATTTTTATGGAGAAATACCCGTTACGGAAATGATGACCGATGAAGAAATCGGCGGCGATTATGAAACGGAAACGGGCCGGTTGATTGTCCGCACCTTTGAAGAAAAACATTTGAATCCCGCCGATGTACCGGCGGTTTTAGTGGCGTCTCACGGACCCTTTGTTTGGGGGAGTAGTGTTGATAAGGCGGTTTATAATGCAGTTACCTTGGAAGAAATTGCCAAAATGGCGCTTTATACATCCTTATTGAATCCCGACATCAGAGGAATAAAACAAACACTACTCGATAAACACTATTTACGTAAACATGGCAAAGATTCTTATTACGGTCAACAAAATATTGAAGGAGAAGAAAAATGAGCATGAGCGAAAATAAAGATACATTCGGCTTAATTATCGGTAATCGTGGGTTTTTCCCCAGCGCGTTAGCGGAGGCCGGAAGAACGGACATGCTAAAACTGCTTTCGGAGCTTGGTTATGCGTCTGTTTGTTTATCTACGGAAGATACGAATTTAGGCGTAGTTGAAACCTATGAAGACGCCCGCAAATGTGCCGATCTTTTTAAAGAAAATTCTGATAAAATTAATGGTATTATTGTCAGCCTGCCCAATTTCGGCGATGAAAAAGGGGTTGCCGATGCCATTCGCTATTCCGGATTGGATGTTCCCGTATTAATCCACGCCTTTCCTGATGTTATGACCGACCTGAAAATGGGGCAGCGCAGGGATTCCTTTTGCGGTAAAATATCCGTTTGCAATAATCTCAAACAATATGGTATTCCTTTTACCTTAACATCAACTCATTGCGATTCTCCTTCTTCCACGGGATTTCAGGATGATCTGAATAATTTTGCGGCGGTATGCCGTGTAGTAGAAGGCTTGAAGCGGGCACGTTTTGGCGCAATCGGTGCACGGACAGGCGCTTTTAATACGGTCAGATACAGCGAAAAGCTGTTGGAAGCAACCGGTATCAGCGTTGAGACCATTGACTTATCCGAAATCTTTGGCATGATTGACCGGCTAAAAGATGACGATCAAAAAGTCATTGATTATATTAAATCAATAAACAATTACACGA
>JAADFQ010000217.1:15293-19612 GCA_013152835.1 FCB group bacterium | reverse complement strand
AGATCAGTCCATGGGCTGATTTTCGGTCAGCGCTCACGACGGTGAATCACCGGAAATCATGACTTTTCGCTTTTGGAACTACGATAAAAGCGGATGTTCACTTTTTCCGTCGTAACCAGTCCCTCTTCAATAGTGTTGTCAATTAAGGGGGCGCCGGTGAACTCACCCGCTCCTATAATCAATATTCTTTCGACCATTGTTCTTCTACTTCAAGGTGATCAGACAATTTCATAGGAAAATTATTTACTGGAAAAGTTAATCAGGTTTCAGAGGGAAGTCCTACCTTCTTTGGGATTCGGATGCATTGAACCGCTATCAGGCTGATGACGCTGATACCGGCGCCAAAGAAAAAGGGTATCCGATAATCCACGATCCAGGCCAGCCCACCCAGGACCGGGATGACCACGGCGGCAATATGATTAATGGTAAATCCCACCGCCATGGAAGGGGCGATATCCTGTGGATCACCGATTTTCTGAAAAAAGGTCCGGATTCCCATGCCGAAATTAAAGAACAGGCTGTCCAGAATGTATAAGCCAGCCACGAGGTATTTGGAGGTTGCCAACCCATACGCGATAAAAATAAAGATTAAACTCAGGTATTCCAGCGAAAGCACTCTGCGTTCACCGAAGCGCATGATCGCCTTACCGATCAGGGGATTCAGCACATAATTGATGGCATTATTGACGACAAACAGGATGGTGATTTCCTGGACGCTGAAATGAAATATTTTCACCAGCAGGAATACGGCAAAGGCCACAAATATCTGCCGCCGGGCTCCGGCCATAAACGTGAGGAAATAATATAACCAGTATTTTTTTCGGAGAATCATGCGCTTATGCTGGACGGGAATATCCTTCCGATCCGGGTTTTGAGCGAGTCCCCAAAGCCCGGTAAGGACAATCAGTCCTCCAACCAGAATAAAAATTGTCTGGTAGGATAAGAAGTAGGACAGGGTAAAGATGGCCGCTCCCACCAGAATATTTGTGGCCGCGGCGTAACTCCTGAGTTTTCCAATGACCCAGGGAGATTGATCAGAATCAAAATACTGTAGACTGAGGGATTGATTGGTGGTCTCATAATAATGAAAACCAAAACTCATGATCAGGGTGGTGAAAATCAAGCCACCGTAGGAAGGCATCAGGCCGGTTAAGCCCACTCCCAACCCCAGGGTGAGAATCGCGAGCGCCGAGACGCGATGTTCCTTTAGAACAAGGAAAAGATAAACCGCCAGGAGCGCCAGGAATCCGGGAATTTCCCGTACGGATTGGATTACCCCGATGTGATTACCCTCCAGATGAATCGTTTCGACAGCAAAATTATTGAACAGGGTGCGCCAGGTCTGGAGGCCGGTAGTGGAAGCAATGGTTAACAACGCTAGGAAGCGGTACATGGGGTCACGGTGGAGCTTATTCATTGGATTAGGAAGCAGGTGTCGTGTTTAATTAAAGGTACGGGTAATCGTTTTTTTTCGTTGACAAGAATCAATCTGGACAGCAGTAACGGGAAAGAGTCGCCGGTTCAGATTCTTGCGCCGGGGAAGCGATTTGATATTTGGTACCCATTCCTACGTGCCCGGAGGACAAAAGCGTCTCACGGAAACAAGGGATCCGATCATGCAAATGGTCTGAACAGGAACCAACCGGCTAAAATATCCGGTCCCGTTTAAGACCAGTAATGAAGCCAGGATGGAAATGGTCCACAGCAAAGCGATCACAATGACTAATGACTTCATTTCTTACTCCGGGGTTTGGTTGCTGCAATCTAATTCTTTATTATTTCCCGGGACAAGTTTCCAGTTACAGGATAAGGAATGATGAATTGAAATTTTCGACGAATAAATTCCCGCAGGCAATAGAATCAGACTAAATTTTCCCATGGAATTAGCGGATAAAATCAAACAGGTTCCCCGCCGGCCGGGAGTGTACCGGTTTTTAAATACCGATGGCACAATTATTTATATCGGCAAGGCCAAAAATCTCCGTAACCGGGTGCGATCCTACTTTCAGAAAAACAAATATCAGACGGCGAAGAATCAATCCCTGATCAGTCGAATTGCCGATGTGGAATGGATCGTAGTGGATTCGGAGGTTGAAGCGCTCCTCACCGAAGCGAATTTGATAAAAGAACATAAACCGCGATACAATATTGATCTGAAAGACGATAAATCGTTTCCCTATATACGGATTACCAAAGAACCGTTCCCGCAGGTATTTTTAACCCGGGATGTGGTGCGGGATGGTTCCACCTATTTTGGACCTTACACCGACGTGTTTCTGTTGAAACAATCTTTGAAGGCGATCCATAAAATTTTCACCATTCGCAGTTGCAGTTATCGCTTGGATGCAAAAACTATCACCAAGGGGAAAGTGACCCTTTGCCTGGATTATCATATAAAAAAGTGCGGGGGTCCCTGCGAGGGGAAAACCAGCACCGAAACGTACAACGAAATGATTCAGCGGGTAAAACAATTTCTTCACGGACATACCAAACCTACGGAAGACTATCTGCATCACGCAATGGTCCGGGCCTCCCAGGATTTGCGCTATGAAGATGCAGCCATTCATCGCGATCAGTTAAATGCTGTACGTGCCTTTAAGGAACGACAACGCAAGGTGGCAGCCGATTTTGGAGATCGGGATGTATTTGCTTTTTGGCAGGAAAATGACTACGGAGTGGGAGTGATTCTGCGCATTCGCCAGGGGCGGTTGCTGGGACGGGAAAAACTATCATTTCGCGGAGGGGATGGGCCGGAACAGGTACTGGCGTCACTGATGACCCGTTTTTATCTGGAAAGCGACTGGATTCCCGGAGATATTTCTCTTCCGTTGAAACCGGAAGCGGGTGAAGAAATCCGGAACTGGCTGAAAAGTAAACGGAGGAAATCAGTGCGCTTTCATGTCCCCCAACGCGGTGAAAAGGCCCGGGAAATCCGGTTGGCGGAGCAAAATGCGAAACTGCTGGTGGGGGAATGGGAATTGGCACGGAAGAAACGGCAGGATTATGTGCCCAATTCCGTGGCGTCCCTGCAGGATGATTTACAACTGAATGCTCCACCTCGCCGCATAGAGGCTTTCGATATTTCCCATTTAGGAGGAACCGATACGGTGGCTTCCATGGTCTGTTTCAAAGACGGGAAGCCGCGGAAATCAGAGTATCGAAAATTCACGGTGAAAACGGTAACGGGGATTGATGATTTTGCGTCCATGCGGGAAGTGGTGTATCGGCGGTATAAACGGGCGGTGGACGAAGACCAAATCCTGCCTGATTTAATCTTGATTGACGGGGGAAAAGGGCAACTATCTATGGCCGTGTCGGCTTTGCGTGAATTAGGCTTGACCACTGTTCCGGTTGTGGGACTGGCCAAGCGTTTGGAGGAAGTCTTTGTACCGGGAGAATCAGAGCCCAAATCCATTGCGAAACATTCGCCCGGATTAATTCTGTTGCGGCGTGTCCGGGATGAGGCCCATCGGTTTGCCATCAATTATCAACGACAAAAACGGAAAAAACGGGTCACCACTTCCGTGTTTGAAACCATCCCCGGCATGGGACATAAGCGGGTGGAACTGCTGCTCAGTAAGTATGCCTCTCTCCGGGACATGGGTGAGGCTACTCCGGAGGAAGTGCATCAGACTACGGGACTGCCCATGAAACTGGCGGAGAAAATTGTAGCTCTGGCGCGGGAGGTTGACGGTTCTGGGAAGGACACCGGTCTCCACTCCTGATTTCAGGATATCGAATAAGGATTGATGATTGACGATTTCATCTCAACCTCAACTAACTCAGTAACCGGATGCTTTTTCCTCGTTGATCGGTTTCCAGTCCACGTTCACCGGTTGCGTTAGTTCCTTCCCGATTCTCAAGCCCAATTAATAAAATGAAAATCCTATCCGGATTGCTGTATATTTCCATCCGATTTTCTTCACTCAACACGACGGAACCATGATTAAAAAAGCCCCCATCACACTCTTTTTCCTGATAACAATACTCCGAAGTCAGGCCTATGATTCTTCGCATATTCTGGTCCAACTGGCCCCGGACGTGAAAATCAGCAACTATTCACAGATTCTGGACAAATCACAATATACGGTAGAAAAAGTTGTGGTTCGGCGGTTGAAAATTCTCTTGGTTAAGGTAGTGAATCCCCAAAAGAATGTCCTGTCTGCATTGGCAGAATTCAAGGCCAGTCCCTGGATTAAAAATGCTCAATTGGATCACGAAGTCCGGGAGCGTTCCACCTATCCCGACGATCCTTCGTTTGGATCACTGTGGGGATTGGAAAATACGGGACAAAGTGGCGGTACGGTCGATGCGGATAT
>JAADFQ010000217.1:0-15193 GCA_013152835.1 FCB group bacterium | reverse complement strand
CACCCGGATCTGGTAGACAATATTTGGGTGAACCGCAATGAAATTCCCGGTAACGGAATTGACGATGATGAAAACGGATATATCGATGATGTGCACGGCTGGAGCGCCTATACATCCAGCGGTAATATTCCGGTGGATTACCACGGAACCCATGTGTCCGGGACCATCGGTGCCCGGGGAAATAATGATCTCCAGGTTGCCGGTATTAACTGGAATATTAAAATTATGGAAATCGGAGGCTCTACGTCCAATACTTCGGTAGCGCTGGAGGCCTATGGCTATGTTCTGGACCAGCGGGTACTTTATGATTCCACCGGAGGTGAAAAGGGCGCCTTCGTGGTGGCGACCAATTCCAGTTTCGGGGTGGACTATGCCAATTGTGAGAACGGATCATATCCCTTATGGAATGAAATTTACAATGCCATGGGTGCCGCGGGAATTCTGAGTGCGGCCGCAACTATTAATTCGGGACAAAATGTAGATGTCATTGGCGATGTGCCTACGGGATGCAGCAGTGACTGGCTGGTGACGGTGACCAACACGACCCGGTATGATACGAAAAATTCCAGCGCCGGATACGGAGCGACGACGATTGATCTGGGAGCGCCCGGTACCGCCGTTCTATCCCTGAATTCATCGGGCGGGACCGGCACTTTGACCGGGACTTCCATGGCCACGCCCCACGTATGCGGGAGTATCGCTTTTCTCCATTCCGTTTTAACGCCTGGTTTTGCGGCCTTTTATAAGGCTAATCCCGGAGAGGGGGCCTTGATTCTGAAAGATTTCCTGCTGGCCGGCGTGGATACCATTCCGGACCTGGCCAATACCACCGTGAGCGGTGGTCGCCTGAATCTGTTCAATACCGCCAATCTGGTGCTGAATTATCTGGGCGCCGACTCCACCGACCCTAATCCGGTTGACAATCTGGCCGCCGATACCAGTTTATGGTATCAGACAACGCTGACCTGGACGGACCCAACGACAACATTCGGCGGAGATACACTCCCTGAATTTGTAGTGGATATTACCCGTAATGATTCGTTGATCGCGACGGTGGGATCAGGTGTGGAAACTTTCCACGATCAGCAATTGGTGGGCGGGAATACCTATCGCTATTCCCTGGTAACGCGTCTGGTGGAATCCCATGCGGTGAGCATTCCAGCCGTAATTCAGGTAACTATTTCCGGAGGCGAATGCCTGCCGGGGGATGTGAATCTGGATGGTCGCGTGGACCTGATTGATATATTATTTGAGTTTCAATACGTGTTGAAGCTGCGCCCCATGGATCCCTCAATTTCATGTCAGGCGGATGTGGATTTCGATGGAGACGTTACGATATTTGATTTATTGACAATCGCCGATCAGGTTGCGGGTCAATAGTCCGACAGCAGTTCGTCGATTTTTTTCATCATCGCCTGAAATTCATTCTCGTCGTACAGTCGGGTTAGAAATGCAATTTTCCCGGATTGGTCCACGATCACATTCCGGGTAACACCGCTCTCCTTGTCGGCGAAACGTCCGAAAATCTCGGCCCCCGGATCCAATCCCAGGGGATACGTAATCTTCATTGCTTTAGCGAAAGCCTTCACGGTATCAATCGGTTCATCCCGGTCGATACCGATCAATACCAGGCCTTTGTCTTGGTAAGGTTTCCAGATTTCCGTTTCAATATGGGGCATTTCTTTCCGGCAAACAGAACACCAGCTGGCGGTGAATTGCAGCATGATAACACGACCCCGTAATTCGGCCGTATTCACGACCGTACCATCGGTCAATTCGATGGAGACATCCGGACAGGGGTCGCCAATGCGAACCAGATATCCCCTGGAATCCGGTTTGGGCTGAGCCAGGATGAAGGACAGACAACTCAAACCCAGCCAGAGCCACCGTTTATTCATCGAAATATCCCTGGCGCCGCATCCAGTCATCGGAAACGAATTTACTGAGGTAGTTGCGGATACTGTCAGCCAGGATGAGCAGGCACTTTTCCCCGGTTTTCAAGGTTGATGCTGCTTGTAACCCGGCCCAGGCCACGGTTCCACTGGATCCGCCAACCAGTAATCCTTCTTCCCGAATCAGTCGCCGGGCCATGAGGAATGACTGTTTATCATCGACTTTCACGTATTCATCGACCAATGAATTATCCAGTACATCGGGAAAAAAGTCATAACCGATTCCTTCGACCTGGTAGGGATAGACATCCGTACCGCCGCCAAGAATGGAGCCGTAGGGATCGGCGCCCACAATTTTTATGGAAGGGTTAACTTCTTTTAATCGCCGGGCCACTCCGGTAATGGTTCCACCGGTACCCACGCCGATAACAACCATGTGCAAATCGGTTCCGAAATCGTCCAGGATTTCTTCAGCGGTTCCGTAATAATGAGCGTCGGGGTTATTCGGATTGGCGTATTGGTCCAGGATATGGGAATTGGGAATTTCCCGATTCAGTCGTTTGGCGACTTCGAGCAATCCCTCCGGATCATCATGTCCGGCTTCCGTCGGTGTACGATGAATCGTAGCGCCCAGAGCTTCCAGTACGACCTGCTTTTCCTGACTCATTTTCTCCGGCATGGTGATCACCATTTTATATCCTTTGATTGCCGCTGCCAGCGCCAGCCCGATGCCCGTGTTTCCGGAAGTGGGTTCAATCAAGGTATCCCCGGGTTTAATCCGACCCGCTTTTTCGGCTTCCTCAATCATACGGAGACCGATACGGTCCTTCAGTGAACCCCCGGCATTGAAGAATTCGCATTTGGCATACAGAGTACAGGACAGGTTCGCCCCCACGGAATTCAGTTGTACGGTGGGCGTATGGCCAATGGCTTCCAGAACGGAGTTCAAAATCATGAGTTTCCTTTCGATCGCGTTGAGATGGTGATAGAAGTGTCTGTAAATTCGAATAAATTTATTGAGAGGGAATCCATGAAACGACTGAAAAATAAAATTGCGGTGATTACGGGAGCAGGACGCGGCATCGGACGAGCCACGGCGATAAAATTCGCCCGGGAGGGCGCCCAGGTAGTTATTGCGGAATATGATACCGGATCAGGAAAGGCCACCGAGTCGGAGATTCTGAGAAAAGGTCAGTCAGCAGAATTTATCGCAGTAGACGTGAGCGATGAATCCAGTGTAAATCATTTGTTTGATGATATCGGCAATCGGTATGGACGGGTGGATGTGCTGGTAAACAATGCCGGAATTCTCCAGGATTCCACCCTGAAAAAATTGGAACCGGAACAATTTGACCGGGTGATTTCAGTGAATTTGCGCGGTGTGTATCTTTGTACGCGAAGAGCCGGTGATCTTATGCGTGAACAGGGAAGCGGAGTGATACTTAACGCCTCCTCGGTAGTAGCCCATTACGGAAATTTTGGTCAGACCAATTATGTAGCTGCCAAAGCCGGGGTCATCGGAATGACCAAAGTCTGGGCCCGGGAACTGGGGAAGGATGGTATTCGGGTGAATGCGGTAGCGCCGGGGTTTATTGCCACCGATATGACGGCCGGGATTCCGGAGAAAATTCTCACCATGATGGCGGAGAAAGTACCGCTGAAACGAATGGGCGATCCGGAAGATATTGCCAATGCCTATTGTTTCCTGGCTTCCGATGAAGCCCGATATATAAATGGCGCCGTACTGAATGTGGATGGTGGTGTGGTGGTTTGATGATGTAGTGGTTTTACGTGTAAATCGGTAGGATCGGAATCTTAGGAAGGGGTGTGACGAGGGGAAAAGAATACACCAATATTACTGATGTTCTTGAAATCATTTATTAAACTTTCCAGGGATTGAATGAAAGAAGCCCCGATATGTATCGGGGCTTCTTCTATAGAGGTCCCTATGTTTATTGAACCCTTGAAAAACCCAGTCCCCCGTGAGTCAGGCCTAGGAGTCGTAATTTTCCTTCCTGACTGATACGGTTTTTCAAGTTTTATTTCATCAGGACCATCTTTCGGGAAGCACGATAATTCCCGGATTGCAGAACATAAATGTACATTCCGGAGGCCAAATCCGAAGCATCAATGGATATGCTGTGATACCCCGGTGTCAAATCGCTGTCAATCAGGGTTTTCACAACCTGTCCGGCGGCGTTGTAAATCGCCAGATGTACACTGCCCTCTTCAGCGAGTGAGAAATCGATCGTTGTCACCGGATTGAAGGGGTTGGGATAGTTCTGGGACAGGGAATAGGTCAGAGGAACGGATTCGTTACCCACCCCCAGCACGGATGCATTCACTACCGGAGACCAGGTTCCCTGGTTACCGGAGAAGTCGCTGGCGGCGATTTTATAGTAGTAGGTTCCAATGTCCAGCCCCGCATCCTGTATCTCAAGATCCGTGGTTGTGGCAACGATTATTGCATCGCTGAAATCACCGGTCGATGACCGAAGAACGGTGTAGTAATTAATGTCCGGATCTTCCGGTGCCTCCCAGGTTAACAGAATATCCGTTTGATCCACAGAGGCCATCACGTTTCCGGGTGCCATGGGAATCAGATTATCCACCGAATATCCTTCCCCGGGTAGCGATTCATGATGCATTCCGGATTGGGTCAGAGCCACAACCTTGAATTCCGTCCAGGCGGTATCGGTCCCGATCACATTGAACAGGGTGGGAACATTCAGGGCATATCGCGGCGCACCGGTCGCGGTCAATTCGCCCACGGTCGTCCAGGTGGGTTCGGCGCCGTAATCATCAAAACGCTGAACAGCGTAGGTCCGAACAGGATCGACCGCCACGCCATCATCTGCCAGCTTGTCCCAGATAATCCGTACCATATATCCCTGATCGTTGGGGACGTCGTCAATAGCGACGATTTCACCTTCGATGGCGTTATTCTCCAGGGCACGAATGGTGATTTTCAGGAGAGCCGTGGCGAAGGCCGGGTTATGGATTCCTTCACTGCGGTCTTCTTCAACAAAGAAGTAGTTATAGGCTGCTTTTACCTCGGTGAGCGTGTATTCATAGGTTCCGCTCATATCCACATCGAGATCGTCAACCGGGGGCAGCATGAGAGCCAGTTCTTCCAGAAGGCCGGCGATTTCTTCCTGAATACCTTCTTCCACTCCATCACCGTCATGATCGGCGACGCCATTGGCATCGTAGTATTTTTTCTCATGGAAGGAGGTTAATTCGCCGTGGCAGGGTGTGCAGGCTTCCACATGGTCGTTCCCTTCCGGGTCGGTCATGCTGAAGGTATGTCCACCCACATGGTTGATATTCCCGTCCGCATCGGTGAGACTGCCGGACATGTGGCAGGTTACGCAGGCATCTTCGGTAGCCTCCAGATGGGGTGAGCTGGGCAGGTTACGACCGAAGGTGGGAACATTCGTCCCGGCCAGCATATCAGCCTGAGGTCCGTGGTGCGGACCAAAATGGGAACTATAGTGAAAATTGGGTCCGGTATATTCTTCGGCATTCCGACGGCTTTTATGACAGGTCATGCATAGTTGACCGGTACCGCCGGCGGTGATGACTTCACCATTTCCCAGCACGGTAGGACCGGCGACACGTAACTGATGCAGATTTTCCGCGGAATGGGGATCATGGCAAGCGGCACAGCCAATCGGCGCCTTGGGCGGCGCTTCTGCCAGCGGTTGCATTCCGTTTTCTACGAAAGCCATGAACCCGGAACCACTGTGACATTGGGCGCAGGAGGCGCGACCGCCGGCATAGGCCAGCGTGGTGGGATTTCCGTGGACGGAATTCCGCCACTGATCAGGAAATCCATGATGAGTCCCCTTGTCATGACAAATGGCACAGGTATTTACATCCAGGGATTTATCAATCCGGTGATCGGCAGCATTCCCGAAGTGTTCACTCCCCGGTCCGTGACAGGCTTCGCACTGAATATTCGCCAGTTCCATTGAATTGGGAAAGGTTGTCAGCACCTGATCATACAGGCCATCAAAGAGTGTACCTTCCAGCGGACCGCCATAGAGGTCCACGATTGCCGTGGAATCGGGGAAAACAAAGGTAGTTGTTCCACCGTAGTAAGATACATCCTGGGTCCGGTCGTCAAAACCATTATTACTGGCGCCATAGTTGAATCCGGTTGTATGGCAGCTAATACAATACCCGGCATAGTAACTGCTTAAGGTACCGTTTAAGCCCCGTTCCAACATGGAAGCGTGTCCGGTTTCGGTCCATTCATTGTATTTGTCGTTGTGACATTGCATACAGGAGACGGAAACGGAAGCAGAATTGACTCCCACGTAAGTCCCGGCATTCACCGTAATGGAGGCTGCATTTGTGTCACTGGTCATGGTAATGATGTATGTCCCCACGAGATCGGGTACAAAGGGGACGATTTGGGTTGTGGTATCCACATCCCAGGGGGTGCCGATGGTGGCTGTTGATCCGGTGGGTCCGGTCACATCCCACGTGGGGGAAGACAGTGTACCACCTCGGAGATGTCCCTGGAAATACATTTGTGTTTCGGTACCGACATTCAACAGGGCGTTGTAGGGCACGTCGAACATATCGGTAGTATCTTCTTCCGCCTGGCGGGGCGAGAATCCATAGGGCGTGATGACAAGTTGGGCGGAGATAAACGAAACAGTAGATACCAAAGTGAGTATTATTAGCGCTGATTTTCTCATAGATTTACTCCCTCTATTGAGATTAATGATAATTTAACAGGACCAATTTATCTTCTTATCATATATAATGCAAGGATTAATCAATGGTATGAACCTCAGGGCAGGCCCGCCGGCTCTCCTGCCGGCCACTCACGGAGTGGGGCGGGCTGGCGAAGAATGAAGGCGGGCAAGCCCAGGACTCATTCTTCCGCAACTTTATCCACCAATGGGCCTGTCCACTGAAGTTCCGATTTATCGGAATGCAGGAGGATATACCCAACGAAGCTCGTAGAGCGTAGTTGGGAAGCAACAGGGAATCTAATCAACCTTTTTTATCTGCCTTTGGCAGGCTCGTCCACCGTAATCATTCCTACATCCTTACAGGACTTCGGAAGACGGGTCGAACGCGAAGGCGGATTGAAAAAAAGCCCCCGGAGCTGACGGGGGCTTACCGGAAATACTGTAGTTAGGCGATTTTAATATCCACTTCTTTGGGACGTACTTCTTCCGCCTTGGGGAGGGTTACGGACAGAACTCCGTCTTTAAAACTGGCGCTGATTTTGTTCTCCTGAACCTGGTCCGGCAGACGGAAGGAACGCTGGAAAGAGCCGTAATACCGTTCCACGCGACGGAAATGACGTTTATCTTCTTTCTCTTCCGATTTCCGTTCTCCGGACAGGGTTAATACATTATCCTTAATATTGACATGGATATCCTTCTTGCTCATTCCGGGCAAATCGGCCATGACCACATATTCGTTATCCGTTTCATGGATATCGACGGCGGGCGCCCAGTTCCTGGAAAGATAAGCCGGTTCTTTGCCGAAATCGCCGAAGAAGTCGTTCAGGAAATTATCCCATTCCTCGAATGGGGTTAACATCTGCCGTTTGGGTGTCCATTTTACTAAACTCATGATTCATCTCCTTTTTTTTTGGTTGGGTTCAATTTTTCAAAGACACCTTCCCAAGCCCAAATGCTGTGCCAAAAGGAATTAAAGATCAGGATGACAGAAGAACAAACACCGGTTGGCAGATAGTGGTCAGGATTGACAGATGGTTCTGTAATTGTTGCAGGAATATATTAAACCGACTTGGGATAGTCGTGTGATTGAGATAATTCGGAGACAGAATGCAGGAGTCGGGAATCAGGTTGAAGTCCGGGAAATATCATCTTCAATCATCAATCCGGGAAACATTGTTGATTGCAGATTGGTGAACACTGATTGACGATTTACGGACCGTCAATAAATGTAAATTCCTGTGGATTCTGTAGTTGATTTATCCAAAGTCCACAGTCAAAACAGTGATGAGTTATAGATAACGGAAAAACTCTTTCAATCAACAATCGTAAATCTTTGTTCGATATTCATAAATCAATCCGGGAAGCATTGTTGATCGCAGATTGGCGAACACTGATTGACGATTTACGGACCGTTAAAAATTTGTAACCCTTGTGAAGTATTTTGTTGATTCGTCCAAAGTCAACGGTCAAAAAAGGGATACGTAGTGGATAACGAAAAAACTCTTCAAATCAACAATCATAAATCCTTGTTAGATATTCATAAATCGGGAGCAGTGTAGATTTGCGAAATTGGCGTAATTCGCGGTTTCTGTGGCGATTTCGTTTTATTTTGAATCAATGTGTTTAAGGAATATTCTATTTCTTTGGGGTGGATGGATTTGCACTCCTAATTTCTTCCTCAATAAAAAAGGTTATAACCCATGACAACCCATGACTTAGCGCTGTTTGGCGGTACTCCGATTCGAACTCAACCCTTTCCAACCTGGCCCCGAACGACCGATGCCATTCGTTCGGCCGTACTGCAGACACTGGAAAATGACACCTGGGGTGTTGGCAGTCAGGCAATTACCCGATTTCTCACCCGTTTTGCAGAATTTCAGGGCGCAAAATATTGTATTGCCACCAATTCCGGGACGGCTGCCCTCTGGGTGGCGTTGAAAGCCGCCGGCGTCCGGGCCGGGGATGAGGTCATTGTTCCTGCGTACACCTTTATAGCCACCGGAGCGGCGGTATTAATGGCCAATGCGGTTCCGGTTTTTGTGGATGTGGATCCGGAAACATTCAACCTGGATCCCGAGCAGTTGGCCGGCGCCATTACGGCCAGAACCAAAGTTATTCTGCCGGTGCACATAGCCGGCAATCCGGCGGATATGGATCGGATTCGGACTGTTGCTGGGGATATCGTGGTCATTGAAGACGCGGCCCAGGCCCACGGGGCAGAGTGGAATCATCATAAGGTCGGCGCTCTGGGTCTTGGGGGCATCTTCAGTTTTCAGACCTCCAAAAATATGTCCGCCGGAGAAGGCGGCGCCATTGTTTCTAATGATCAGGACTTTATTGATGCCTGTTTTTCCTACCACAATTGTGGTCGGGTCCGGGATGGCAAATGGTATGAACACCATCGCCTGGGTGGGAATTTCCGCATGACGGCCCTGGCTGCCAGCATGCTGAATGCCCAGTTTGAAACGACGGCAGAGGAGCTGAAACTCCGGGAAACAAATCGGAAACGCCTGGATGCTTTTCTTAACGATTTGGAGGGCCTGACACCGGCGAAATCCTACACCGGAACTACCCGGTCCGCGAATCATTTATATTTAAGCCGGTATAACCGGGAAGCGTTTAACAATGTCCCCCGGGAAGTTTTTTTCAAAGCCATGCAGGCCGAGGGCGTGTATACATATGCCGGGTATACGCCACTGTACCGGGAACGTCTATTCTCCGCCGATACAAAGGAATATCCATGGCTGGAGGGTCGGGCGTATGCATCGCTCCATTTGCCGGTGACGGAACGTCTGGCGACAGAAGAGGCCGTCTGGTTGAAACAACACCATTTATTGGGGACGGAACAGGACCTTCAGGATATCATGGATGCCTTTGAGAAGGTTACTTCGGCTCTGCAATCGGATCCGAAACCGTTTTTAGACTGGAGTGTAAAGTAAAGCAGAATTATTTTCTAATTAATGAAAAGGCGTTAGCTTCCGGTCCATAATAACGAATGGGAAATCAGTCTATGAAGCTATCGGACTTATTTGTTCAATGTCTGGAAAATGAGGGGGTAAAATATATTTTTGGTGTTCCCGGTGAAGAAACGGAGGATTTACTCTTCTCACTGGCAGATTCCGCGATCACCTTTATTCCTACCCGGCATGAACTGGGTGCCGCTTTCATGGCCAATGTTTGGGGTCGACTGACCGGAAAAGCCGGCGTTTGTCTGGCGACCCTGGGACCGGGAGCCACTAATCTCTTTACCGGGGTAGCCGATGCCAATATGGACAAAGCGCCGGTGGTCGCCCTGACCGGACAGGGCGGAATGTCCCGGATGCATTTGGAATCCCACCAGTATCTGGATATTGTGGCCATGTTCAAACCGATCACCAAGTGGAATATTGCCGTGGCTTCTACCGACGTGGTTCCGGAAATCATTCGGAAAGCGTTTAAGGTGGCTGAATTTGAAAAACCAGGCGCCACTCATATTGAATTATCGGAAGATCTGGCGCATCGGGCTGCAACCGGGAAAACCGAAACCTTGCCCGTGCGTCGCTTGCGACGACCCAGTCCCGACTACAAGGCGTTGAAGCAGACCGTCGATTTGCTGAAAAACGCGAAAAAACCATTGATCATGGCAGGGAACGGGGCCATTCGGAAACAGGCCAGTAAACAACTCACCCGCCTGGTAAAAAAACATGGCATTCCCGTCGTGTCCACCTTCATGGGAAAAGGTGCCATCTCCGATCGTATGGATCAGTCGCTGCTGGCCATCGGACTGGGTTTTTCCGACTATATCATGGAAGCCATCCAGGAAGCGGACCTGATTATGACCGTAGGATATGATATCGCTGAGTATGCGCCTTTGAAATGGAATCCCGGAAATTGTAATCGGGTTATTCACGTGGATTTCGTTCCGGCGGAAGTTTACACCAGCTATCTCCCGGCGGTAGAATGTATTGCGGATATTTCCGCTTCCCTGTGGGAAATTAATCAGCAACTGGAAGCAGACCCTCCGGGCTACGATCAGGAGTGGTACCGTCCCATCCGGAAACGGATTCTGGATGATATTGCATCTTACGATCTGCAGGAAGGGGAAGCTTTTACGATTCCGGGAGCGTTGAACGAAATTCGGCGGGTGCTGGATGATTACGGACTGATGATCAGCGATGTGGGTAGCCATAAGATGTGGATCGCCCGGAATTTTCCCACCTATGTGCCTAACGGATGTATCATCAGCAACGGGCTGGCCAGTATGGGCATTGCTCTGCCCGGTGCCGTAGCGGCGTCGTTGGTGGATCCCAATCGCCAGGTAGTCGCCGCCATGGGTGATGGCGGTTTCCTGATGAATTCCCAGGAACTGGAAACGGCGACACGACTGGGGGTCAATTTTACGGCGGTAATCTTCAATGACAATGACTACGGTCTGATTCGCTGGAAACAGACCATGTCCAAAGGCAAATCCACCGGGACGACACTGACTAACCCGGACTTTAAAGCCTATGTGGAAAGTTTTGGCATTCGTGCCTATCGTCCGGAAACCTTGGCCGAATTAAAGACCCAATTGGAGGCCGCCATTCATTCACCGGAACTGGCTGTCGTGGAAGTTCCCATTACACCGGCGGTTAATTATGAATTGATCGATAAATTAAACACTTACTGGAAAGAACGGAGTTGATATGGACGTCATCAATCCCACTACGGGAGCCCTGGAAAAATCATATACTGAACATTCACCGCAGGACGTAACCCAAATCATCGAAACCGTCCACACAACTTACCAGGATTGGAAGCGAACGTCTTTCGCCCACCGGTCCCGTCTGATGAAAAATGCCGCCCGCGTGCTCCGGGAAAAAGCGCAGGATTATGCGGAATTGATGGCTGTGGAAATGGGTAAGCCGGTGAAAGAAGGTCGGGCGGAAGTGGAGAAATGTGCCTGGGTCTGTGATTATTACGCCGATAATGCAGAGGGCTTTCTTTCCCATGACATTATCCTGACGGAAGCGAGGAAGAGTTTTATTGCCTACCGACCGATCGGGATTGTCCTGGCCGTTATGCCCTGGAATTTTCCGTTCTGGCAGGTGCTTCGGTTTGCAGCGCCGGCCCTGATGGCCGGGAATGGGGGGGTTCTGAAACATGCCTCCAATGTGCCCGGATCGGCTCTGGCCATTGAAGATGTATTCCGTCAGGCCGGTTTCCCGGACCATATTTTCCGGACCTTGCTTATCGGCAGTCGTCAGGTGGCTTCCGTAATCGAAAATCCACTGGTGAAGGCCGTGACCCTTACCGGCAGCACTCCGGCGGGGAAAGCGGTGGCGTCCAAGGCGGGGGAGATGTTGAAAAAGACGGTTCTGGAATTGGGCGGCAGCGATCCCTATGTAGTTTTGGAAGATGCGGACGTAGCCTTAGCCGCTACAACGTGTTCCATCAGCCGCATGATCAATGGCGGCCAGAGTTGTATTGCCGCCAAACGCTTCGTGGTGGTGGAATCGGTCCGGGCTGAATTTGAGCGTTTACTTCTGGAACGGATGCAGACCGTTGTTATGGGCGATCCTTTGAAAGAAGAGACTACGCTGGGACCCCAGGCCCGGGAAGATTTACGGGATGAGCTTCACGCGCAGGTGGAAAAAAGTATTGAGAAGGGAGCCAAGGTACTGATCGGCGGGGAAATCCCCGAGGGGCCCGGAGCTTTTTACCCGGCGACGGTTCTGACGGATGTCTCCAAGGGAATGCCCGCCTATGACGAGGAACTGTTCGGTCCGGTGGCGGCGATTATTCCCGTTAAAGATGAAGCGGAGGCGATAAAGGTGGCCAATGATACTATCTTTGGACTGGGATCGGCCGTATTTACCCGGGATGTGGAAAAAGGCGAACGGATTGCCACGGAAGAACTGGAAGCGGGAGCGGCCTTCGTCAATGCCTATGTGAAATCCGATCCCCGGCTGCCCTTTGGCGGAATCAAGGAAAGCGGTTACGGTCGGGAACTGGCGGCCAACGGCATCCGGGAATTTGTGAATATTAAAACGGTGTATATAAAGTAGAACGTTCTGTACACCGTTGAGAACGCAACGGGTCGTGTAACTTTGCCACCACAACTTATTTGCGTTTCTCCACGAAAAAAATACTGCCATACTGAGCGCCGTCAAAGTATGACCCTAATTGTTTACCTGGAAGAACACCTTTCGACAAGGCTCAGGTGACAGTATCCGGTGGTGCGGAAGCCCCGTCGGTGGCTGAATATTTATAGCTCTAAAATCAACCCATCCGCAACGTCCCGTAGGGATGAAATACGCTCACCAATAGCCTGGACATTCATGCTCTTTCCATACCGGGATCGGAAAGTTGAATCAACAATCATAAATCCTTGTTCGATATTCATCAATCGATCCGGAAAGAATTGTTGATTGCAGATTGATGAATACTGATTGATGATTTACGGATTGTCACTAAATTTGAATCCCTGTGAAATCTGTAGTTGCTTTTTCCAAAATCCAGGGTCAAAAAAGTGATAAGTAATAGATAACGAAAAAACTTTTCCAATCAAAAATCATAAATCCTTGTTCGATATTCATCAATCCAAAGTCTTTTGTGACCGGTGACTTTTTCGTTCCAAGGCAGAGCCATGGAACGAGGGGACGGATATTGGAATGACTATGGCGCAGGAAAGCCTGCCGTCGAAGTTGGAGCGCTCACCCGGTCTCCGGATGTCCCCCGATGAATTCACGGATATAACAGAAAAAATTGATTTTCCCGGCGAAACGATCCCGTTTCTTCATCCCACACCGGTTGCGGATTCTCCGTTGGATTCGACAAATAATTACTGAGTTCATCGCTACCCCATAGTTTATTCAACCATGCCGTTTTCACCTGAAAGTCCTCGGGGTACAATCGACGCAGAATAGAGAGCATGATAACGGCGGTTTCCACCGGTTGGAAGACATTTCGATCAGTGACGGTCAGAGCCACGCCCGCGCATGGTTGACCTTCGTATTTAGGATTCATAGCCCGTCCCTCCAAATCCACCGGCGTGAAGGTAACGGGCCGGAAGACAATCCCCGGCACGTGTTTATCCATGAGCGCCCGGGCCCAGACGCGACCGTCGATCCAGGGAGCGCCGATCCATTGAAACGGATGATCCGTGCCGCGGCCCTCACTTACATTAGTTCCTTCGAACAGGCACATGCCGGGATAAATAGTGGCGGTTTCCAGATCGGGAATATTGGGCGAAGGCGGGATCCAGGGCAGATCGGTTTCGTCCAGCCATAGATTTCGGGTCCAGTGATCAACGGGTATCACGGTCAGAGTCGGCGGTGTGTTGATCCAGCGTTTGGCGATCATTATCCGGGCCAGTTCCCCGACGGTGAGGCCGTATTGAATGGGAATGGGGTAGGCGCCCACAAAGGATTGATACCCGTCCAGAAGCGGCGGTCCGTCCACGCGGATTCCCGTGAGGGGATTGGGGCGGTCCAGCACCATCACCGGGATGTGCAGGGCGCCGGCTGCTTCCATGACCTGTCCCAGGGTGGAAATGTAGGTGTAGAACCGGGCGCCGATATCCTGGATATCGTAGAGAATCAGGTCCACCCCTTCCAGCATATCCGGCGTAGGTTTCCGGGTTTTTCCGTAGAGACTGATTACCGGTGGGAGGGCTATCATTTGTTTTCCGTACCGCACCGTCTGACCGGCAGCGGCCTCGCCGAACAGGCCGTGCTCCGGTGAAAAAATGACCTTCAGTTGAATGTTTGGCGTTGCCAGGAGCCGCTGAAAGTTGGGCGTACCGGCGTGATCTTTCCCCGTGTGATTGGTCACCAGGGCCACCGATTTTCCGGTGATCAAATGAAGGGAATCGCTAAGGAGCACTTCCAAACCGACGCGGATAGCCACCCGGTCCGATGGTACCACCGGTTTGCGAGCCTGTTCCTCCGATTGAAGCTGATGAATTGACGGATGGGGTTGGCCGGTGACCAACACAAGACCGGTGAACAGGATGAACAGGGGATTGAGGCGTGACATGGTTCACTAAATTACAGGAATTGTGCTCATAGTTTCAGCCGAAAAACCGTTGTAGAACGGAATCGTCGCCATGGGTCGGAGATTTTGGAAAAAAGATGCCATCGCTCGAAGCGATGGCATCTTTAATTCTTAATAATTCAGTTTCCTAAAAGCAATCACATGGTTTCCATCAATCCCAACTGCAATAATCGTATTTCCTTTTACAGCCAAACCTTTGATATGGACATCCCCGGGTAATCCGTATTCTCTTATACTGTTTCCGTTCCAATGGTACATTCCGGAATGATGAGCAGCGATGATCAGATCATTCGGATGATTTCCCCTCATTTTAGCTAAGGGATGCCCATTATAGGGAATTGGAATTAACTCTGCGTCTGTACCAGGAGTATTCATCTTGTGATAAACTCCATAAGCATTAGCCAATATCCAGGCCTCGTTGGGTGTTGTATTAAATGTCTGTACCGAAATCATATCCCCCGCAAGATTGGATTCTATCCCTCCGTCGTTGGGCGACATCCCGGATTCATATATCAAGGTCCAGGAGATTCCGTCATAGTGGATTACAGTATTTTCTCCAATGGTGACATCGTTACC
>JAADFQ010000216.1 GCA_013152835.1 FCB group bacterium | reverse complement strand
TGATTACGGATACGCTGGAAAAAGTGGTCAGTCTCACGCTGAAGGTTCAAAGTGAACCGGTGAGTCTTGATACGGCCGGGTTTTATACCTACGTGGGACGGTATCGTTTCACGTCACCGGGAACCTACGGGTTTGAAGTTTCCGCTCAGGGAATCGTGGGAGACACACTGATCAGGCGCGATGTGGGTCTGGCTCTGGCCCGGGTACAGGAATCCTGGACAGGCGGCAGCTCCGACGGACGCCTTCAGCTTTCCGGGAAACCGGGCGCGGTTGCATTTGACCAGTCGATCGTGATTTACGATTCATCCATGATGAAACCCCACCTGGCCCATAACGCCAGTTATCGGGTAGGGAACCAGGGGAATTCACTTGAAGAACCCATTCAGGTTTTCCTGGAAACACCTTTTGATCAGCAGGCTATTTATTACAGCGCGGATGGAATCGGGTGGGAAGAATTGCCTTCAATCAACGATGGAAACCAGGTTATTACCTGGACCGATGAATTAGGGTATTTTAAACTAGGCAATCAAACCATCATAGTTCCCGGGTTGACCAGTATTGAAACCAATTATCCGTATCCGAACCCGTTTAATCCGGTTACCACCGTTGTATTTGACATCGGTTTTGCCGACGGGCCGGATCAGGAAGTGGAAATTGCCGTATTTAATATTCTTGGTCAACATGTCAATACACTCCTGACAGGCTACCAGCCGATCGGCCAGCACCGGATTCAATGGAATGGTCGTGATCAGTCCGGTCAGGCCGTATCTTCGGGGGTTTATTTTATTCAGTTGCAATCCAATAAAGGTCGGGTGAAATCCCGAAAAGTGATGTTGCTACGATGAAAAAAGTATTCTTCATCCTGACATTAATCGGATTGACCGTTTTGCTCAGTTGCCGGAAGCAGGTTACTGCAACCGAAGTAGATATGGCTGAATACGGGTGGTATCTTTATGATCAGGGAAATTTCTTGGAAAGTAATAATTGGTTCATGAATTCCGTTTTTCAGGATTCAGCCTACAAAGACGGATATAACGGTTTGGGTTGGACGTTTGGGAAATTATTGGAGCTGGACAGCAGTGTTGTCTATTTTACCCGGGGATTGAATTATGAACAGGATCCTAATATCATTTCCAATACAAAACGGGAAATCTGGGCCGGGCTTTGTTTCGCCAATCACGCCCGTGGAGCGGATTCGGCGGCTGTATTATGGGGCGATTCATTACTGGCGGAATTAACGACGCTTACGCCACCAACCTGGTCATTTTCCCATGATACGACATTAAATTATCTGGATATACATTTAACCTTAGCCACCGCTCAATATACCCTGAGTCATTTTGGTGCATCACTGGGTCATGTTCAGTTTATTGTGGATGTTCTTAATCCAACAGCAACGTTTACTGCCGATACGGCTACCGTACAGGGTCGTCGGGCCCTGGCGGATGAATTAGAGACCCTCCGGGGGATCCTCGCCACGCCCTGAATTGACCGCTGAACTTTTACACCGCGATCAACAGTGGATGGCCGAAGCGCTGCGATTGGCCGAAAAAGCCTATTCAATCGGGGAAATTCCGGTAGGCGCCGTCATTGTACAGTCCGGGGAACCGGATCGAATTATTGGGCGTGGATATAATCAACGTGAACGCTTACATGATCCGACGGCCCATGCGGAAATACTGGCCATTACCGCCGCTGCGAATACGTTAAACGACTGGCGCTTATTGAATTGTGTATTGTACGTTACCAAAGAACCGTGCCCCATGTGTGCCGGAGCCATCATTAACAGCCGACTTGAGGGTGTCGTTTTTGGGTGTTACGATGAAGAGAAGGGTTGTTGTGGTTCTTTATATCAGTTGCCGAATGATCCCCGTTTCGGTCAACATATATTTATTCGCGGTGGGGTTGCGGAAGACCAATCTTCAAGATTGATCCGGGACTTTTTTCGCTCCCGGCGGAAGATGTAAGTTTCCATCCCAGTTTTGTCTGTCTTTCGTATCATCTGGAAAGTTGATCCCGTTTAACTAAGAGTAAACGCTCTATTTTTGGATGTGGACAGGCATTGAAGAGCTGGTCCCGATGCATATCGGGAGTTGAATACGCCGCACTTGCGGCGTAAATAAAATTGGAGAGATGATCCCGATGCAAATCGGGAGTTGAATACGCCGTCTAGCGGGGTGAAGTAAAATTGGAGAGCTGGTCCCGATGCATATCGGGAGTTGAATGCGCCGCACTTGCGGTGTAAATAAAAATTGGAGAGATGGCAGAGCCTGGTTGAATGCGCCGCACTCGAAATGCGGTGTCCGATTTTTCGGACCGGGGGTTCGAATCCCTCTCTCTCCGCTATAAAAGCACGAAGATTGGAAGCATTTTTCAAAAAGGGCTTAGGGAGAGCCATTTTGAAGAAAAGAATTTTACAAGCCGAAATCCCCGATTAGGGGTGCAGGCTTGCCCTCTCTCTCCGCCAACCTGCGTCCATGTAAAAGCCGGGTATCTATGAAACTCCGATTCGACAATCCAGTTATATTATCGCCGAAATCGATTTTTGGACAGGATCTAATTAGTCCATCCAGATCATCCGATTTCTTCTTCTTCTGTCCATGTTTCTTTGTAAATTCAGTTAATAAATCCTAAACACGACTCTTGAAACTGATCTTAAATCGAATCATTATTGCCCTGTGCATTCTGGGACTTAGCGGTCTACCCGGACAGACAAAATCGTCCCGAACCCGGCCGACTGCATCCCAAAAGAAAAAACGTCCCCCTGCCACCAAAAAAACAGCGAAATCGAAACGTAAGCCGCGCCCCAGGGGAAAGAAACCGACAACCCGGAAAAAACCAACCCGTAAAAAGCAGGTAAAAAAGCGTCCCTCTGCAAAAAAGAGACCTGCGAAAAAAACAACACGCAAAAAACGTCCCACGAAATCCGGGAGAAGACCGGCGCCCAAAAAGAGTCCGACTCAAATAAAAACTTCGACAACACCCAAAGCCCCGGCGCTGAATCCGATGGAATTGGCCACCGAATTCAAAACCATGACGGAGGAGCTGGAAACCAGTCGCCGGAAGCTGGCCATGGCCACGGCGTATCTGGAACCGGCCAAACGGAGAAAAATCGTTACGATTGAATCCCGGTCGATAACTTCCCAACCGGTTCCGGCACCCGCAAATATGGAAAACGCTGTCCGCACGGCGGAAGCGGAACGAAACTGGACCAAGGTACGGGATTTAACGCTCACGCAGATCAAGAAAAATCCGCTCAACCC
>JAADFQ010000215.1 GCA_013152835.1 FCB group bacterium | reverse complement strand
CAATCACACTTATTATCCTTTGAGTCTGAGCAATTCCAGTTTTATCAATGTGAGTGGCTGGGATTTTCCTTCTCTGTATACCGGAACCTGGACGAATAAAACAGGACTTCAGCTAAACAATGTTAATGATTCCCGCTTTGCGAACAATAATATGAGCGGATTATTTAACGGTATCTATACCCAGGGTACAAACTCCCGTGATACCCTGAGTAATAATAATATGAGTGGAAATACAGGTTCAGGTTTCGCCTCTCATGTTTATACCAATAATTCCAATTGGATCATAACGGGGAATGATGCGACCAATAACTCCGGAGCTGGAATACAGTACCAGGGTACTCCGAAAGAAATCAGTGGTAATGATTTTACCGGGTCTGGGACAGGACTTAGTCTCAGTAATACGAATAACTTTACCCTACAACCCAATACATATAATTCGGTTGGGACTGCAGTTAGTCTGGGAAATTCACACAACAACGTGATCCAGGGCTTGGAATCCTGTGGTATGGCTGTGGGTGTTAATATCGGCGGTGTGTCGAACGGAAACCAGATTTTGAATAGTTCCTTTGCCAATGCCACCTTGTATGCCATTCGTATCGGTCAGACCTCAGTCCAAAATACTGTTATTGACGGGAATGTTTTTTACCAGAATGCAATTGATGTCCAGGACCTGGGTACCAATACCGTTGTGACAAACTCATCTCAGGCCACTAGCGCCTCCTGGTGCCCGGCGCCACCGAACACGGTTCCGGTAGCCAATGCTGGCGCGGATCAAAGCGTGGTGGCAGTAAATGGTTCAGCCAGTGTCACGCTGGACGGAGCCGGTTCTTATGATGCGGACAGTAACGTACTGACGTACTCCTGGAGTGAAAGCGGAACCCAGCTGGCCACCGGATTAAATCCCACGGTTTCCCTGGGTTGGGGATTTCATCAGGTTGTTCTGACTGTCAATGATGGAATCGACACAGCAACGGATACTGTGAACATCTCGGTTCAACAGGGTCTCGACCCCACACTTCTTACCAGAACATCCTGGGAGAAACATTCCGGCCTGGAAGCAGCCAATGGATATCCATATGGGGTTGTCCCCTTCAGCTCTGCTGGATACCAGCACGGTTGGGAAGGGGAATATACCGTAGCGACCGTGCCCGGCGCATCTGATGCCGGTTGGGGTCCTGCCCCTAATGGCCAGACCATCGGTTTCTACGGAGAAGGCGCGCCCGGGACATCACCATCCCTGATCGACGACGCGGGATACGGCTGTCAGACAGCGGTTGACTTCACCTATTTCCAGACTTTCGTGAATATCCCTGCCAACACGACAATTACACAGTTCACCATCGATTTCAACGGAATGGATGATGGGAGTCGGATCACGATCTACAATGCAAGCTATCCCGACGGGATTGTCGATCCGGGTAGCTATGTCTATCTGGGCGGATCCGGAACGGCCGATCTTTCTGCATATGTCACGGTGGGTGAGAATCGTGTCGTGGTGACACAGGTGGATGACTGTCCGGGTGGCAACACCCTGGCCTATGCCCAGGTTACTTTGAACGGTGCCTCCGTGAATTTCAATGTCGCTCCCGTCGCTAATGCTGGTGTGGATCAGTCTTTGGCGACCTCAATAGGGACTGTTGATGTGACGCTGGACGGATCCGGTTCTTCGGACGCCGACGGTGATGTACTGACCTACACTTGGAGTGAAGGTGGAACCCAGCTGGCCACCGGAGTAAATCCCACGGTTTCGCTGGCGATTGGCGTTCATGTCATCGATCTGACTGTCTCTGATGGTACGGACACGGCAACGGACCAGGTCGTTGTAACGGTAACCGGGCCTTATGAACAAACCTTTACGATTTTCGGCGGAAACGGGAATGTGGGCGATATTGATCCCTATACCCAGGCCTCTTTGGATGGTGGCGTGACCTGGCAGCAGGCTTATCTTACCGGTGGACATCCCTGGGGTTTCGTTAATGGAACAAATTCCTGGGTGAACTTTGATCCCAATAATGAAGTAGGAATTAACACCCGCACGCCGTATCGGATACGCTTTACCGTACCGGCAGACTTCACGAATCCATCGATGGTCTTTACCTTGAAAGCTGATAACCGCGCCCTTATCTGGATTAATGATACCTTCATTGATAGTGTAGATGGTCAAGGTTCTCCAGCGGTACCCGACCAGATTGTGGCACAATCGCTGCATACCGGACTCAACGAGATCCGAATCATGCTGGTGGATTGGGGTGGCATCGTCGGTTTGAATTACCGTATCGATGTTACCATGACATCTGCTGAAGATATAACCAATGCAGTGTTGACACCGGCTGAAGCAGCATTACTGAACAATGCGCCGATAGCGAATGCCGGAATAGATCAAACCTTTGATTGTGTAGTAGGTGCAGCAACCGTGGTCCTCGACGGATCCGCATCCAGCGATCCTGATGGAAATATCCTCAGTTATACCTGGAGTGAAAACGGTGCGTCTCTGGCTACCGGTGCAAATCCGACGATTTCGCTTGGCGGTGGAGCTCATACAATCACGTTGACGGTCTCCGATGGAGAACTGAGCGCAACCGATGAAGTTGTTGTTACCGTGAGCACCGATAACGATGCTCCAGTTATCACTATGAACGGCGATAATCCCCTTCAGACAATCTGTCTCTATGGGTATGCCGACCCAGGTGTAACCGTGGCAGATAATTGTGATACCAATCCCGTTGTAACAATGACATCCACCGTGGACACCAGCGCTGTTGGCAGTTATAGTGTAACTTACACTGCCACTGATGCCAGTGGGAACAGTTCCAGCGTTACACGGACCGTGGATGTAATCAACCATGATCCCGTCGTAACGAACGCTCCCGCTGAAGTGGTGTTGAGTTATGGTGAAGCCAGTCTTAGTGCGGATGTGGATTTAAGCGCGATATTCAGTGATCCGGATGGCCATTCTATGACTTTCAGTGCCAGTCTGGGCGATACGGATACCGTAAATATGAGCTTTGATAGTACGATCGTAAGCCTCAGCGCCCTGGACTTGGGCAGTGCAACCGTCACCATCGGTGCCACGGATGCTTGCGGTGGATCAGTGACCACTCAGTTTGCGATCACCGTGAATGTGACCCCCGATCTGGCTGGTTCTGTAGTCTTCGCTCTACAAAAAGCGGAATTGAAAAAAGAAACAGAAGTTGCTTCCGGAAATCTGGTAGTGAATCAGGCTTATGTGGATGATGACGATAGTGAAGATTCAGATGAAGAAAACGATGATGATCACGAGGATGAAGATGAAAATCATTTTGAATTGAAACTGGACAAAGAAGTGGTCACAGCGTCCGGATATTTCCTGAAAGCTAATACCATCCAAATCAAGAAGGACGCTCAGATTGGTGGCGATGTGTATTCCAATTACCTGGATAATGATGGTGATATTCTGGGGAGCGAATACAGTCCTGTGAGTGTTCCTGTGTTTGTCAATCTGCCTCCGTTTAAAACGGCTCCGGCTGGAAACGATAAGATTACCGTTGATAAAAATCAGACGGTGATCCTGGCTCCGGGTGACTATGGAAAAGTGGAAGTGAAAGATAAAGGAAAGTTGACCCTCTCAGGTGGTGAATATCATTTTAAATCCCTCAAGCTAAAGAAAAAAGCCCGGCTTCGCATTGAAAATGCTTCCCAGGTACTGATTGTTGAGAGACTAAAAGCCGAGAAACAGAGTTATATCGGACCGGCCGATGGCGCTCTGATTGGACCTTCAAGCATCATCTTTTATATCGCCGGTGAAGGTGGCGATGAACACAACAAAGTGGAATTGGGTGAACGGAGTCAAATCTATGCGACGATTTATGCTCCTACCAGTAAAATCGAAGTGAAAAAGGAGGCGGAACTCATGGGAGCTCTGTATGGACAGGAAGTAAAAGTAGATAAAAAATCCGGGTTGGCATTGGATAGCTATTTTGGTGGTTCCGGTGCTGGGTTGGCAAAACTAGTCGTCTGGACCGAACCGGCGATTATCGAAGATCCGGCCTTACCCTCTTCGTTCGCATTAAACCAGAACTATCCCAATCCGTTTAATCCTTCTACAATGATTTCCTACGATCTGGCGGAAAAAGGGCAGGTTCGTCTTACTATTTACGATCTGATTGGTCGCGAAGTAACGACGATCGTCAATGATTTCAAATCCCCTGGACGCTATACCGTTGAATTTGACGGATCACAATTGAGTACCGGAACCTATTTGGTGGTGCTGACTTCCAAGAATGAGCACCAGGTACGAAAAATGACCTTGTTGAAGTAATTTCTCTTACTTATAAAAAAAAGAAAACCCTGTGGAAACAGGGTTTTCTTTTTTACTAATGGAATGAAACCAACAGGACGTGTATTTTTCCAAGTCATTCAATCCCATATCAAAACAGGTTGGACAATTATGCGACGTATCTTCACACTTCTTACGGGAATCATTCTTGCTCTGCAACTTATTCCGGCACAGGAACCAACCGTAGGATTACTTTTTTCCGATTCCACTCTATCCTATGACGGATATACTCTATTTGCACCCAAATCATCACCGAATACATATTTAATCGATAACCAGGGAAATTTAGTTCATGAATGGGTTTCGGCCTATAATCCGGGAGCCAGTGTATATTTTCTGGAAGATGGGACTTTACTGAGATCAGCCCGTGTGCCGGACGGTAATCACGCCGGTGGATTCCAGCTTCTGGATTGGGATGGAACCGTGCTTTGGGAATATGGCTACGGTACTCAACACCATGATATTGAACCGCTTCCGAACGGGAATGTGATTCTGGTAGCCAATGATAGAAAAAATAATTCGGAAGTGTTGGCAGCAGGGAGAAGGCCGGAGTTGGTATCCGGCTCGGTTCGCTCCCTGAAGTTGGTGGAAGTGGCAAATACGGACTCCGGGAGTGTGATTGTCTGGGAATGGAAGGCCTGGGATCATTTGATTCAGGATTATGACTCCCTGAAACCCAATTACGGAGTTGTGCGGGAGCATCCCGAACGGATCAATGTTAATTTTGCCGCCGATGCCAGTGATGATTGGCTACACACGAATTCGGTGGATTATAATGCGGACCTGGATCAACTGCTTATCAGTAACCGGGGAATTAACGAAGTTTGGGTGATTGATCACAGTACGACAACAGCCGAAGCTGCCTCCGATACGGGCGGACGATACGGTCACGGAGGTGATTTGCTGTATCGCTGGGGGAACCCCAGGAGTTACGGAGCCGGTGACACTTCCGATCAGATACTTTTTGCACAGCATAATGCGGAATGGATTCCCGAAGGCGTTCCCGGAGCTGGTCATATGATTTGTTTCAACAATGGATTTGGTCGTCCATCCGGAGCGTATTCAACAGTGGATGAGTGGATTGCGCCGGCTGATTCTTCCGGTGATTACGGGATGGCAATCGATTCGGCCTTTGGCCCCACGTCTACGGTATGGCAATACGGAGAAGGAGCGGCCGACACTTTTTATTCTTCCCGGTTTTCCAACGGTCAACGTCTTCCCAATGGAAATACACTGATTTGTTCCGGTGCCGAAGGAACCTTTTTCGAGGTAACCGCCGACGGAAATATTGTCTGGAAATATGTTAATCCCGTGACACCGGACGGCCCCGTAGCCCAGGGCGATAGCGTTTATCAAAACGATGTCTACCGGGTGGACCGGTTAGCATTGGATCATCCCGGCCTGGCCGGCCATGATTTAACACCGCTTGGTCCGATTGAGCTATATTTATCAGCAGACCGGGAAAACACCCTTCCCGTGCAAATTACCCTGGCACCCCCGTTCCCGAATCCGTTTAACCCGGTTACAACCATTCGGTTTTCTATGCCAAATCCAGGTGTTGTCGACATTTCTATCATTTCACTATTGGGACAAGAAGTTGTTCGTTTGCACCATGGACTTGCGCCGGCTGGTTGGAACGCGATTCAATGGGATGGTCGGTTGACTAACGGTGTCCAGGCGTCTTCAGGCGTATATCTGATTCGGTTGGAATCTGAAAATTTCCGTACGACCCAACGTCTGCTTCTTTTGAAGTAAACCAGATCGTTTCCGCCAAAACGGGGAAATGGGATCGTCTATTTGTAATTCGTAGGGAATCATTGTAACTTCCGTTGTGGGAGCACCGTGAATGACTCATGGCTCCAATTTGTACGGATGGCACCCCCGATCAGTAGAGTAATGTAATTTTTATCAGGTTCACTCCCGCTTTGTTCGGATTACTTTATGGAGGTCATATGAAAAAAGCTCTGGGTATTTGTGTGGGGGCATCGACGATTTCGTTGGTTCATTTGAATTCCGGACAGGATCATCCGGAAATCAAACAGGTGATATCCAAAGCCCACGAAGGCAATCCTCGCGATACGTTGAAGATATTACTTGAAGGGCTTAATATATCACCGGACACGCGTATCGCTGTAACTGGTCGCCGGTTCAAAGATTACCTCAAAATGGATCGAATACCGGAACCTCAGGCGATTGAAGAAGCACTGGCGCATGTGAACGGTAAACATGAACAACCCAAGGCCGTGATTAGTGCTGGTGGAGAAACATTTATTTTATATAATCTGGACCAAAAGGGAAAAATTACCCAGGTTTACACCGGGAATAAATGTGCTTCCGGCACCGGTGAATTTTTCCTTCAGCAAATCCGTAGGATGGATGTAGAGTTGGAGGAAGCGAACAAAATTAGTCGCAATGAATTACCGCATCATGTTTCCGGACGGTGTTCTGTATTCTGTAAAAGTGATTGCACCCATGCCACCAATATCGGAATTCCCAAAGGACAGGTGGTGGCCGGTTTAAGCCGGATGATGGCTCAGAAAGTGCTGGAACTGTTGAAAAATACGGAAAAGAAAAAGATTATGCTGGTGGGCGGAGCTACCCGGATTGAGTCGATGGTAACCTATTTAAAAGCTGAGATTGATGAACTGATTATTCCTAAAGAAGCCACCTATTTCGAAGCTTTGGGTTCCGCACTTTGGGCTTGGTATAACGAGAGTAAAATTTGGGGTGAGATTAAAGAATTGTTTCGGAAAAAGGATTCACAATTTGATTTTCACGAACCCCTGGAAAAATTCAAGGATTGGGTTCATTTCAAAACACTGGAGCGGGGAACAGCAACACCCGGCGACCGTTGTATCCTTGGACTGGATGTAGGCTCCACAACCACGAAGGCGGTGCTTATCCGTGACCGTGACCTGAAAATTGTGGCGGCTGAATATCTCCGGACCAATGGGGATCCGGTGACCGCTTCCCGCAATTGTTATCGGGCATTGAATGACCAGATCAAGGATATTCCGATTGAAATATACGGACTTGGTGTCACCGGTTCCGGTCGGAAAATTGCCGGCTTACATGCCCGGACCGACGGTGTTATTAATGAAATCATTGCCCATGCGGAAGCGGCTATCCATTTTGATCCGGATGTAGATACTATTTTTGAAATCGGAGGTCAGGATGCCAAATACACCTACATTACAAATGGGGTTGCCAGCGATTATGCCATGAATGAGGCCTGCTCGGCGGGAACCGGTTCCTTCCTGGAAGAATCAGCCTGGGAAACCCTCGGCATTCCCATGGAAGAAATCGCTGACCACGCACTGAAAGGTCGGCGTCCTCCAAACTTCAACGATCAGTGTGCCGCCTTCATATCTTCCGATATTAAAAATACATCCCAGGAAGGGATCCCGAGGGAAGACATCGTGGCGGGACTGGTATATTCCATTTGCATGAATTATGTGAATCGGGTAAAAGGTGCCCGGCCCGTGGGAAAGAAAGTGTTTATGCAGGGTGGCGTTTGTTATAACCGGGCGATTCCCCTGGCCATGGCTGCTTTATCCGGAAAAGAAATTATTGTCCCCCCGGAACCGGGACTGATGGGTTCCTATGGCGTAGCCCTGGAAGTTCTGCATCGGATTCAATCGGGATTGCTGAAACCGCAATACTTCGATCTGAGTATTTTGGCAGACCGGGAGGTAAAATATAAGAAATCCATTATCTGTCGCGGAGGAAAAGAAAAATGCGATCTGGGGTGTGAAGTGAATCGTATCGTTATCGAAGGGAAAACGATTCCCTTTGGCGGTTCCTGTAACCGGTTTTATAATCTCCGGCAAAAGATAACCATTGAGCCGGGAGAATATGATTATGTCTCCCGAAGGCAGCACGTGATTTATGAGGAATTTGATCCGCATACGGATTTACTTCCGGAGGATGCACCCACGGTTGGGATTTCCCGATCACTATTGATGAATACGTATTATCCTCTTTGGGCCCATTTTTTTGTTAATCTGGGCTACCGTCCGGTTTTGGCAGACCGGGTGGATCAGGAAGGGATCGATCGTTGCGCGGCCGCTTTCTGTTTCCCCTGTGAAATTGCTCATGGCTATTTTAATAATCTTCTCAATAAAGAACCGGATTTTATATTTATCCCACATATCGTCGGAATAAACGTGGAGAACGGGAGTCATCCTGCCCGAACCTGTCCGCTTGTTCAGGCTGAGCCGTACTATCTCACAAATACCTTCCTTTTTCAACGGAAAGCAGGCGCGATTCCCTTATCTCCGGTGGTCAACTTGGAAGCTGATTCGGACGAACAGACCCGTGCAATCCAATCTCTTGCGGCCCAATTGGATCGACACTCTACCATGATTCGGGAAGCCTATCGGGATGCACTAGAGATTCAATCCCGGGTATTTACCCGGTTGCATCAACTGGGAAAGGAGGCCTTGACCTATATAGAATCCGATATGCGACGTATCGGAGTTATCTTATTCGGACGACCCTATAATGCCTTTGTTCCGGAAGCAAACAAAGGTATTCCGCATAAATTTTCTTCCCGCGGGGTGACCGTCATACCGGTGGATTGTCTGGACCTGGCGGATCAACCGGTCCGTGATCATATGTTCTGGGCCATGGGCCAGATAAATCTGAAAGGTGCTGAATTCATCAAAAATCATCCTCAACTGTTTGGAACATATATCACGAATTTTTCATGTGGTCCGGATTCTTTTGTGGTGGGGTACTTTCGGGATATTCTGGGGAAAAAACCGTCGCTGACCCTGGAATTGGATAACCATACGGCCGATGCAGGTCTGGAAACCAGGATCGAAGCGTTCCTTGATATTGTTACCCGGTATCGGAAATTATCTTCCCGAGATGATCAATTCCTTACCATGGTACGGGATGATTTTCAACCTGCCCGGTCATGGCTGGAAAAAGGAGAATACACGATCATTACTTCCGACGGTTCAATAACCAATTTATTCGATCCGCGAGTGAAAATGGTATTCTGTTCCATGGGACGATTCGTTTCGGAGGCCATTGGTGCAGCCTATCAGGGAATGAATATCAGGACTGTTGTGATTCCGGAACTGACGGAAGAAGAATTGAAAATAGGAAGAGGGAATACGACCTGCAAAGAATGTTTGCCGTTACAGTTAACTACCGGGGCGTTTATTAAATATTTAAAAAATGAACGGGAGCCGGAAGAAATTACCGTGTACTTTATTCCGACGGCCGATGGTCCCTGCCGATTTGGTCAATACCGGGATTTTACGCGGGATTATGTACGGAAAAATCGGTTGAAGGATGTAACGTTTTTTACCATGTCTTCGGAGGATGGGTACGGCGGATTGGGCAAACGATTTACCATGCGGGTCTGGAAAGCGGTGATTCTGGCGGATTTGTTTGAGGATATTTACCATGCCATTCTGGTTTTAGCCACCGACCGCGATTACGCCCTGAAGACCTTTGACACCGCCTGGGGAATGATTATTCAGGCGCTTAATTCCAATTTCACCCGGTTGGATGTAGCCATTGAAAATGCAGTGCAATTATTGCAAACGATTCCCCGGCGACAGTCGCTGGAAGAAACTCCCCAGGTACTAATCGTAGGCGAAATATATGTGCGCAAAGAAGGGATCTCCCGGCGCTGGCTACCGGAGCGCTTCATCGAATCGGGAATTATCCCGCTAGTCGGACCGATTCACGAATGGGGTTTGTATGTGGATTGGTTGTATAAAGAGAAAATCGTAACGTCCCCCGGTAATCGACTGGAACGGCTGGGGAAAGCCATTGAGCGTAACGTGAAAATTCGTACGGAACGAAAATTAAAACGAATGCTGGCTCGATCCGGTTGGATTCAACCACGGTACATTGATATCGATTATTTAGTCCAGGCCGGAGAACAGTTTATTTCCCGGCAATTGCCCGGGGAAGCAATTCTAACCGTGGCCGGTCCTTACGCGGAAGTGGGCAAAGAATACTGTGGCGCGGTTGCTATTGGTCCGTTCGGATGCATGCCGAACCGGATCAGTGAATCCCTGTTGAATCTGGGGATGGACCGTGATCATATACTGGCTTTCAGAAATGATTCCAAGACCAGAACCTTGTTGGACCAAATACCCAATTTGCCGTTCCTGGCGATTGAGAGCGACGGAAATCCCTTTCCTCAAGTGATTGAAGCGCGGTTGGAAACATTTATTCTCCAGGCAAAACGGACCCATGAAGCCATGAAAAGCATTGTATAGATCAAAGTAAAAAAAATCTACGTGCTGTGGGTCGGTCAACAACCTCCTTCAGGAGCCTTCTTTCGGGGTCGGCGTTTGATTTTTGGTTTTGGTGTGGAAGTATTGTTTGATTTTTGGATTGATCCAGCTCCCAGTGCCTGTCCGGCGCCTTTCCGGAAATCGTAGCGCGCGAATTCATCATCCGGGCTGGAGTTTTTCGGAGCGGTAGGATTGAGAATTGTTTCCACCCAATAATTCAAACCGCCCTGAAGAATGTAATTATTATCGTATCCCAGTTGGCGGACAATCATCCAGGCTTCGTGGGCTCTGGTAATTCCATTGGAATAGAAAATATTCATTTTCACATCCTGATCCAAATAATCGACCCATTCCGGTGATAAGAGATCATGTAAAGGAATGTTGATCGCATTATCTAGATGATATTGCTCGTATTCTTCTGGTGTCCGCAGATCAATGAGTTGAATTGAAGGATCCTTATTCACGATCCAATCTGCCAAATCATCCGGGGTCACCATTTCCGATCCCGATTGAATCTCCAGAAGCATATCCTGAGCGCTTAATTTGTAGGGTTGCGTAGTATTCTCCGGGACCAATGCCAGTACCAGACCAGTAATAAAAATGGGAATACTGAATAATAATCGAGGCTTTAATTGGAGTAATTCTTTCATCTCAGACCTCCCGTGTAATATCTTCCCGGGCGAAGCGTTTTTCCGCTGCCTCTCCGATCCAGAACATAATCAGTGCAGCGCAAATCACCAGAAACACCAGGAAGCCCTGTGAAATGCCCAGAACCGTAGACAGTTTTAAATGGCCAAAATTACCGGCCATATACAGGGATTTCACTAAGGGAAAGGATTCAGCAAAAATAAAAATGCCGATAAATATTCCACCTACGAACATCAAACCGTCTAATTTCCCTATCGCAGCGGCACAAACACTGGTGCCGGGACAAAAACCACCGACGACAAAACCCACGCCCATAATAACGCCGCCGACAATTGCAGACCAAAGGAAAGTGGGATTGACCCACACCAGGTTTAAATCGATCCAATCGAAAAGACTGAACATCAATAGTCCCAGCATCCCAACAAGGGCTGCGCTGAAAAACACTTTCAGGACTACCGTATCATATCCATAAAAGATGCCCACTAATTTTCGGCTGGAAGAAAACCCGGCCTGTTCCAGTGCAAATCCGAACCCAATACCCACAATAAAGGCAATGAAAAAATTCCATCCCTCGCCGATAATTTCCTGAGGAACTAAAGGTCCCATATCTTCCCCCTAAATCCAGTTTTTACGCACTACATACGCGAACAGGAATGCAGTACCGAAGATTGAAGCCATCGTAACGAAACCCGATACGGAAAGAACAGCCATTCCCGTCAATGCCGCTCCGCTGGTACATCCGCGACCCAGTTGACTGCCATAGCCAAAGAGAATTCCACCGATCAGGGCCATGATCAGACGTTTTTTTGAGGTAATCCCCGGCGAATGCTCTACTTTCCATTTTAATCTACCGGCCAATGCACCGGAGAGAAAGCCACCCACAACAACGCCTAGCATTTCATAAACCAGCCAGTGATTTAACGGATTCCCTTTGTCCGGGCCAATATATTTACTGAAATAAACGGAATTTGATGCGTGTTCCGGGGCGATGGTTCCGACCGTCTCAATAACCACTCGTTTCAACGCGCCGCTGGCACCCAATCCACGACCCGAGAAGAAGAAGGCAAACAGCAAGACGAGTCCAAGGAAAAGCCCCGCTAAATATGGATTCATATAGTGTGATTTCATTGGAAAAATTCCTTTATTTACTTTCCCAAAATTCATTTAATAAAGCCAGCGGCTGGCTTGTCCGGCATCAACGATAATTACTCGGAGAAGATAGCCTCCCAGGAGAACCAGGAATGCCGGGATGTAACCGGGGATGGGTTTATGACGGAGCTCAAGGATTTCCAGGATTCCCGGGATAATGAGACCAAAGCCCATAATAAATACCCAGAAAACAGCCGTATAAGGACCGCCAAGAAATAACCGGGCAGCCAGAATATGTACCCGGGTTCCTGCCAGAAAGCCCATAAAAAGGTGAATGATCAGGAATATTTCTATTCCGATCAGAATGAGATCGATTGACGCAAATAGTTTACGTTCTTTATGCGATCGTGAGAAAAGTAGGGTTGCCGCCACTCCGGTAGAGAGTCCTGAAGTTAAAAAAAGCGGTCCCAAAATAGCCGAATTCCAGAAGGGCCGGGCGTTAAAAGCGGACAACAGAATTCCGGTGTACATCCCTAAAATCAGGGCCAGGATTATTAGTGCCCAGGCAAGAGAATTCCGGTTTTTACGTATCCATTGGAAAAAGATGTTGAGCCATTGATAAGGCCATTGCCAGGTCAGGAAGATATCCTGCAGCCAGGAAAATGCCCAAAGAATTGACAATGGTGTTATGGCTAATAAGGTCCAGGCGCCCCAGGACATGGGAGATTCCCATCGCAAATGAGTATACAATTGCCAGAAATATAATTTATGCGAAAGGTCCAGAAAAAGAGCCCCCAATCCCAGAACGAGTAATACGGGAGCAGCCATCGGCAGCCATTTTACAGCGGTGGGATAGTCTTTCTCGCGGTTACGGAGCGTAAACAGAGCGGAAAAAAACAGAATTCCCGCAACCAATCCACCAATATATAGATAGAAAGGAATTTCCCAACCCCAGACCTGTAAACGGGGATCAATATCCGGAAGGTTCCGGCCGCTGGTAATTAATTCTTCAATCATGGAATCCTCAAAGCAAGTAATAAATATTGGGGTCCGTTCCGGCTTCCGGAATCAATTGTTTCCATTTTCGTTTTTTCAAAATTCGCGAAATAGTACTGTTAGGATCATCGGTATCACCGAAAATCAGGCAATGGGTCGGACATACTGCAACGCAGGCTGGATCTTCTCCCTTTTTTACCCGATGAATACAGAAGGTGCACTTATCGGCATACCCTTCGGGATGAATAAACCGGGCATCGTAAGGGCAGGAAGCAATGCAGGCTTTACACCCGATACAATCGTTATGATCCACGAGAACAATGCCTCCTTCTTCCACATGACTGGCTTCGGTTGGACAGCAACGGACACAGGGCGCATCCGAGCAATGATTGCACCGCTCGGAACGTAATTCCATGGAAAGTTCAGGATAGGTTCCGGTTGTGGTTTCCACAATCCAGTCCCGACAATACCCAATGGGGACATTGTTCTCCGTTTGACACGCGACGACGCAATCACTGCAACCGACGCACTTTTTCGTGTCAATCGCCATCGCATAACGCATTATACTTCATCCTCCCGCGCCGGAGCTGTCAGCAGAAAGGTCACAAAGTTCCCTCGCATTCCTGTGCCACCCATTAACGGGTCAACATGGACTCTAGTGATCAATTCGGCATCGCTTACGCCACGTTTATATGCCCGGGTCATCCGTTTATCCGTATGTCCGAACCCATGCACCATAAACACAGAATCATGACGAATTCGTTCCGTAATGCGTACCTTTATTGAATTTGAGCTGATGACCCCATCCTGATTTTGTAACCAAACGGATTGATTATTACTCAGGTCCCATTCTTTCGCCACCTTGGGATTAACCCAAACAGAATTTTCATCCATTAAATCTGTTAGATTCGGATTATTGGCAGTGCGGCTGAAGGTATGCATAGGTGCCCGTCCATAGATTAGCCGATAATATCCTTCCGGCGGTTCTTCGTGGGCGGTATATGACGGTAAGGGGTCAAATCCTTCATCAGCAAAGGTCGTAGCATACAGTTCGATCTTTCCGGTGTTGGTATTGAATTCATAATCATCCGGTAAATCGTCCAGGGGATAGAGATCGTTATATTCCCGTTCAAACTTTTTAATCCCAATACGATTCATTTCTTCCAGTGAAGATCCAATCTGATGAAGTTGCCAGTCCAATTCTTCCTCGTGAGTAGAAAAGGGGAAGTAAGCCTCCAGATTCAGTTTTTTACCCAATTCCCGGGCAATCCACCAGGCCGGTTTACTGTCCCAGCGTGGTTTGGCGGCCGGAGCACGCAAAGCGATCACCGGTTCCCGGTGCTGACTTACACGGATAGAATCATAGCGCTCAAGGTAAGTGCATTCGGGCAAAACGACATCAGCCCAGCCGGTGATTTCCATTGGCATCGTGTCAATAGCAACCATCAATTCCAGATTCTGAATTGCCTCAATCGTTTTTTTCTGATTTGGTAACGTGAAGGGTAAATTGGTACCGTTTACGATCCAGGCTTTAAAAGAGCAATCTCGTTCAGCGGCGGGGATGGTAGCATCACAAATCCCGGAAGAAAGAGCCAGTCCGGCCAATGGATATTTACCAGGAAAAGCATCGCGCCAGGTCCTGGTCGATTTTGGATAGGAGGGGATTTTTATTTTAGGAAGTTTGGCTTTTTCAGGATTGTAAAATCCGCCTCTTCGTCCCCAACTTCCCAGAAGAGCATTCAGGATGGCAATTGCTCTCAGGCGTTGAGTATCGTCACCATACCAGGTTACATGTCGGCCAGGATGAATGATGACTTTTGGTGCCGAATGAGCCATCATTCGGGCTGTTTCCCGGATGATATGAGGTTTAATGGTGGTTATGCCATAAGCCCATTCCGGGGTCAGGTTTTTCACGTGCTCGCTTAAATAGTCGAAACCGAAAGTATATTTTTCAACATAACTCCGGTCATAAAGGTTTTCGTTAATCAGGACGTTTATCCAGGCCAGAAGAAGCGCTATATCCGTAGCCGGTTTTATAGGTAACCAATACTTGGATTTACTGGC
>JAADFQ010000214.1 GCA_013152835.1 FCB group bacterium | reverse complement strand
CAAACTTACGGGAATACGCGGAAAACGAAGTTCAGAAGATTAAGAAAGTTTTTGACCGGGCTACACAATGCCAGGTTATTTTGATTCAGGAAAAACAGGGCTTTACTACTGAATTGAATGTATCGATTCCAAACCGAAAGTTGAATGTGAAAGAAACCACGGATAATGTGACCAAATCCATTGATCGCGCCGTGGATACAATGATTCAGCGGGTTACCAAAATTAAAGGAAAACGTAACCGGTTCTAACACCGTTCGTCCATTATTCATGAAAGTTATTATCCCCGTCGCCGGGTATGGGACCCGTCTGCGTCCCCATACGCTTACGATTCAAAAAACCTTACTTCCGGTGGCTGGCAAGCCAACTCTGGATCTGATTCTGGAACCCCTCATCAGTCAGGGAATTATCGACATTACCCTGATTACCGGACATTTTGGTGAGCAAGTAAAAGAGCATGTGAAAGCATTGCCGGGGAATTATCGGTTTGTGGATCAAACCGAACGGTTGGGCCTGGGACATGCCGTATACCAGGGACTGGAAGACCGGGATGAGCCGCTCATCATTCAACTCGGTGATACGATATTCCGCGCCGAGTACGCTGAATTATTGTCCGTGAATCATAGTACGATTGCTGTGATGCCGGTGGAGGATCCTTCGCGTTTTGGTGTGATTTCACAGGAGGGTGATTTGATAACCGGCTTCTTTGAAAAAGTGGAAAATCCTCCGACCAACCTGGCTATCAGCGGTCTCTACGCGATTCGGAGTGAACGACGGTTAAAGAACGCGCTGGAAACCCTGTTTGAAAAAGATATAAAGACACGCGGGGAATTTCAACTGACGGATGCCTTGGCCCTGATGTTAAAATCCGGTGAACCATTCCGGTACTGTCAGGTTCCCTATTATGATGTGGGCGTGCCGGAAACCTTCTTGGAAACCAATCGCGCTTTATTGAGCTCTAATCATAGCACCTATCCCGGTGTGGAATTCAAAGAGCCGGTCTACGTGGGGAACCATTGTCAAATTGAGAACTCAACGTTAGGTCCGGCAGTTACCATAATGGAGCATTGCATTATTCGGAATTGTACCATTCAAAATTCGATCGTCCTGGCCGGGTCTGTACTTGAAAATCAAACGATTGATGGGAAAATCGTAGCCGGTGACGGCTCACAATTTTGCTGATTGGTGCGATTCCGGTTTTGACCCAAATTTGAATACTCTAAATTCCACGTCTAATTAAACCGTATTGAGGAGAAATACATGGGAGTAACCCACTTTACGTCCGAATCCGTAACCGAAGGCCACCCGGACAAAGTTTGCGATGCCATATCCGATGCCATCCTGGATGAATTATTATCTCAGGATACAGAATCCAGGGTCGCTTGTGAAACATTAGCGACAACCGGGTTAGTCGTTGTCAGTGGTGAAATCACTACCAAAGGGTTTGTGGAAGTAGAAAAAATTGTAAAAGATACGCTGAATGATATCGGTTATGTGGATCTGGCCCTGGGAATGGATAGTGAATCGGTAAAGGTGATTTCTTCGATTCATCAGCAGAGTCCTGAAATCGCCCAAGGTGTGAATTCCGACGAAGAACACGAGCAGGGCGCCGGTGATCAGGGACTAATGTTCGGATATGCCTGCACGGAAACCAAAGAATTAATGCCGCTGCCCATTCAACTGGCTCAGCGCCTGACGGCCCGCCTGGCGGAAGTCAGAAAATCCGGTGAACTGGACTGGCTGGGACCCGATGGGAAATCCCAGGTAACGGTCGAGTATGTCGATGGTGTACCGACGCGAATTACCAAAACGGTCATCGCCACCCAGCATACCGATATGCTGTCCAAATTTGACACGCAGGAGGAGGAACACGCTTTTGTCCGCGAGGGCGTGATTGAACACGTCATTCTGCCGGTTTTAGAGGCCTCGGGTTTGCCGTTTGTGAATGATTTTATCGTGAATGGCACCGGTCGTTTTGTAGAAGGCGGTCCGGATGCCGATACCGGATTAACCGGGCGGAAAATTATTGTGGATACTTACGGCGGGTACGCACCCCACGGCGGCGGAGCATTTTCCGGGAAAGATCCCTCCAAAGTGGATCGGTCCGGGACCTATATGGCCCGGTACATTGCCAAAAATATAGTAGCCGCCGGATTAGCGACACGTTGCGAAGTTCAGTTATCCTACAGTATCGGTGTTGCCGAACCCACCAGTTTATACGTCCGGACTTTTGGAACGGGAAAAATGAACGATGAAGATTTAACCGCTCTGGTTCGAAAAGTATTTCCGTTAAAACCGGCGGAAATCATCCGTCATCTTGATCTGAAAAAGCCCCGGTACCGGAAGACATCCGCTTATGGGCATTTTGGGCGGGAATTACCGGAATTTACCTGGGAGAAAACCGATATGGTTGATTCCCTGAAGAATCATCATTAAGAACAGGATCATTATGATTAATAAAACACGTGTTGCAGTCGCTGATAATTTACCGAATAAGGTCAAGGATCTGTCCCTGGCCGAATCCGGACGGAAAGCCATCGGCATTGCCGAAAAAGAAATGCCGGGTCTCATGGCCACGCGCAAGAAATACGGACCGGAAAAACCACTTGCCGGATATCGGTTAACCGGATCCCTTCACATGACGGTGGAAACGGCGGTTCTGATTGAGTCTCTTGAAGAACTGGGTGCCGATGTTCGCTGGGCCAGTTGCATATATTTTCCACTCAGGATCACGCCGCGGCCGCCATTGCCGCCACCGGAACGCCGGTGTTTGCCTGGAAAGGGGAAAGTCTGGAAGAATATTGGTGGTGCACGTTACAGGCGCTTACGTTCCCCGATGATCAGGGACCGAACCTGATTGTGGATGATGGGGGCGATGCGACGTTACTGGTCCACAAAGGATATGAATTAGAAGCCTATTACGCAAAACACCAGACCATTCCTGAAATCACTACGAAAGTAAGGGAAGAACGGGTGATTGAAGAACTCCTCCGAGAAGTTTTGGAAAAAGACCCGAATCATTGGCATAAAGTTATTGAGGATTTGATTGGTGTTTCCGAAGAAACCACAACCGGAGTCCACCGACTTTTGCAAATGGAAGCAAATCAGTCCTTACTGGTACCCGCCTATAATGTGAACGATTCGGTTACGAAATCCAAATTCGACAATATTTACGGCTGCCGCGAATCCCTGGCTGACGGGATCAAGCGGGCCATGGATGTGATGATTGCCGGAAAGACGGTCCTGGTTTGCGGATATGGTGATGTGGGACGGGGATGTGCCCAGTCCATGCGGGGCTACGGCGCCCGGGTCTTAGTGACGGAAATCGACCCCATCTGCGCTCTTCAGGCCTCCATGGAAGGCTATGAAGTGGTTACCGTGGAACAAGGATTGAGCGAAGCGAATATCTTCGTTACCGCCACAGGAAACCGGGATATCATCACCCTGGAACATATGAAAGGCATGAAAGATCAGGCCATCGTCTGCAATATCGGACATTTCGATAATGAGATTCAGATGGATCGTTTGGATTCGGATCCCACGGTTGCCAAAGAAACCATCAAACCCCAGGTTGACCGATACACCTTTGAAGACGGGCACCAGATTTTCGTGCTGGCAGAGGGACGGTTGGTGAATCTTGGTTGCGCCACGGGTCATCCAAGTTTTGTCATGTCCAATTCATTTACGAATCAGGTACTGGCACATTTAGCGCTGGTTGAAGATCGTCCTGAAATCGGTGTTTATCGCCTGCCGAAAAAACTGGATGAGGAAGTGGCCCGGCTCCATCTGGATCAACTGGGAGTTACCCTTACCGAATTAACCGATGAACAGGCCGATTATATCGGAGTGCCGAAGGAAGGACCCTACAAACCGGAGCATTATCGGTATTGATAAAAACCCCCGTGGAAAAATACCGTACCTGAGACTTGTCCATAGACTTCAGAGAAAGGGGGAAAAAGAAATACGCTGATTATTATTGTCCAATACATGATAGAGTAATGGAAGGACAATTCAAACGTCAATGTAATATCTATTCAAGTTGGCCAACTTATTAATACATGAAGATAAAAATATTATCAGTAATAATTTTTTCAATATCACTGATATATGCCCAACAAAATTTAATTAGTATCCAAATCAGTCTGGATAAAACGGAAATAACACTTGCAGAACCAATATGGTTGACTGTCTCTATTACGAATAATTCACAACATGTTATTGAGATGGATGATATCTATATCCTTAATAAAATTAAATTAAAAGACTCAAGTGGAG
>JAADFQ010000213.1:3579-7429 GCA_013152835.1 FCB group bacterium | reverse complement strand
GGAAACGGGTGTAAGCAAAACAGCCGAATCGGGGACGTCGGAAATCAGCGAGGAATCTGCCGCCAGAACAAAATATTGGTAGGACGGCACCGTGACATTCTGAATAATCCGTGAAAAATGGGTCGGCCGATTATCGGTGAAGGCCCAGCGATAGAGGTTTAGCGGTGACTGGGATATGCACTCCACAAATTCAATCTGGTCACCTGTTGGAGCGGCTAAAAATTCATTCAGCAGAATATCCTCGGATTGAAACCTAACACCCTTTATTCCCCGGCCCCGGTTATTGTCCGTGTCCAGATCTCCGTCAACTATCCAGTCGATTTCCACCGTATGATATCCTCCCGTTAACAGGCTCAGTGTCACCGGGACAGCCAGCGTATCCAAGGCTTCCAATATTCCGACCGGCAGTACTTCCGTCTCCAGAGAATCCACGTAAATATGTATGGAACCAGAAATCGGTTGAAAGCCCATATTCGCAAGAATCGCCGTTTCAGTAACAACTTCACCCGGGTTCAGTGTATCCATTCGAAAAAGCGGCGATTCGCTCAACACACTGCCGTCAATTTCCAATGGATAGACGCTGTTCCTGCGTCCCGGCGTTCCCAGGGAATCCCGGCTGGGGGACCAGTTACCAGCCGTATTCTCCAGTGTATAACGAATTTTTTCCAGGGAAAAGCCGGGATCGGCGCGATCGGTCCAGCCGATGGAATCCGCCACCCACCCCGTACTATCCGCAAGATACAGTGAATCCGTGCCGGAAAGACCGTTGCCAATACTGGAATCATCCACTTTGATCAGGAGCGTACTGTCAGGAATCAGACCGGAATACAATCCATCGGAAAAGGAATAATCTCCTTCCAGAATCAGGGCATAATGCCTGGGAGCAATCATCAGACCGTACCCGGAGTCCACTAACGCATCGGTGCTCGCCCGGTCCCTTATGGTGAACCCATGAAGATCAACGGAATCATTGAAAGAAAGATTAAACAACTCCACAAATTCATTGGGAGAGTCCGACCCCGGCAGGTTATACATCACTTCCGTGATCACTATCTGACCACGCAACAGTCCAAAAACAATGAGCCCGATTTCAATATATTTCATGTGATCTAAACCAAAATAAATTCCCCCGAAAGTAAGGCAATTCCGGATTATCCTCCAGTGAATTATTCGTGGATTACAAAATACTGGTTGCATTATAAACCATGATCAAAGCACATCAGAGGTGGGATGACGGTGCTGATTTCATAACTTTACCCGTTATGCACAAGTTGATACTTTGAAAAAACGGTATTATGGAGTTACTCACCCTATTCACCTTGTGAAATCCCCTCTTTTTAAAGAGAGGGAATTTGGATATCATCCATGGGGATGCTATATACCAGGTAATAAAAGGTATTTCAAATTGGGTTCCATGGCCCTATCTACTCTGCAGGGAAAAGCCAACCAGGAAAGACCTTGTGAAGCTTGTTCAATTGCTCCAGGAATAATTTTACGGAAGAACGATTATTCCAATAATCTGCTATATTTTTAGAATACGGGCAATTTTAATATGCTCTTTTTTCCTTGGGTTCTCATGCCTTTTGCTGTGGTTTTTTGGATAAGAAAAAAAACAGCGCCAACCACAACAGGTATAGAAACAGGACCCCGGTTTCCAGCCAGAAAACGGATGTAGTCAGTTCCGGAGAAAACTTTTGAAAATCCGTTACCGCGTTGATGAGACTTAACCCGGTGACAGCACCCGCTCCGGCAATGAGGATGTATTTTATTATTCTCATAGAACCGTGTTTCAGGGTATCAACACCGGCCAAAAGAAACATAGACCAGCCAAAGGCCAGAAACGAAATGATACGATCCTGATACGCATGAGAGGATACATTGAAATACACAAAGAGCAGGGGCACTTTTACACCGGCCAGATGCACAACTGAAACCAGAAAGAAATACCCTGAACCGGCCAGCAAGGACCATTTCAATATGTTTCGAGGGTTGTTCATGAGCTCACTTTGGGCAGTCTATTGTTGCAACAGATATCTCTGGCGAAACCGATCTCTAAAAGCCTGGAAGCGTAGCTTCGCGTTTATTTTTCTTTCAATACCGCCTGCGCCGCTGCCAGTCGGGCAATGGGAACCCGGAAGGGGGAACAGCTCACGTAATTCAAGCCCGTCCGATGGCAGAATTCCACACTGGCGGGATCACCGCCGTGTTCGCCGCAAATACCCACTTTCAAATCATGGCGGGTGGCGCGGCCCTTGGCTACACCCATTTCAATAAGTTGTCCCACGCCTGTGATATCCAGGCTTTGAAACGGATCGTGGGTGAGGATTTTCTGCTTTAAATATTCAGGTAGAAAACCACCGATATCGTCCCGGCTGAAACCATATGTAGTTTGCGTCAGATCATTGGTTCCAAAGCTAAAGAATTCAGCGTCCCGGGCGATTTCATCCGCCGTGAGCGCAGCCCGGGGCAGTTCAATCATGGTTCCCACCAGGTATTCAAAAGAAGTTCCGCTTTCCTCCATAACGGCCTGGGCCATTCGGCGCACTATGGCTTCCTGATGCGTGAATTCGGTGGCGGTGCCTACCAGGGGAATCATTACTTCCGGGAATACCGATTTCCCGTTTTTTGTCAATTCCGCCGTGGCTTCAAAAATGGCCCGTGCCTGCATTTCCGTAATTTCGGGATAGGCAATGCCCAGCCGGCAGCCGCGATGTCCCAGCATGGGATTGAATTCGTGAAGGGCGTCAATCCGGTTACGGATGACACTCGGGTCCAACGACAATTCCCGGGCCAATTCATCCACCTGCCCGGGTGTGAGACTAATGAATTCATGCAACGGCGGGTCCAGAAGCCGGATGGTGACCGGTAGTCCTTCCATGGCTTCCAGGATGCCTAGAAAATCCTGGCGTTGGAAAGGGAGCAGTTCCATGACCGCTTTCCGCCGGTCTTCGGGAGTATCCGCCAAGATCATTTTGCGCATGGCCATGATTCGCTGCGGATCGAAAAACATGTGTTCGGTACGGCAAAGGCCGATTCCTTCCGCACCGAATTTCCGGGCCTGGGCCGCGTCTTCCGGGCGGTCGGCGTTGGTACGAACATTCAGTTTACGAATTTCGTCCGCCCAGGACATGAGCAGGGCGTATTCCCGGTTGGATTCGGGATCTGCATCCATCAGAGGAACCTGTCCGGCGTACAGATGACCGACCGTTCCGTTCAAGGAAAGCCAATCACCGGTTTTAAACGTTTGATCTCCAACGGTGAGGGTTTGGGCGTCCAAATCAATGTGCACGGCACTGCAACCCACGATACAGCATTTACCCCAGCCCCGTGCGACCAGCGCTGCGTGACTGGTCATACCGCCCTTGGCCGTAAGAATGGCCACGGCGGCATGCATACCATGTACATCTTCCGGGGATGTTTCTTCCCGAACCAGAACGACTTTTTTCCCTTCCGCCGCCTGTCGCTCCGCTTCATCGGCGGTGAGGACAATCTGTCCCGTGGCGCCACCCGGTCCCGCCGGGAGACCTTTGGCAATAACCATGGTTTTCAATTCCTCCAAGGGATTGAGCATGGGGTGGAGCAATTCGTCCAATTGTTTAGGCTGGACCCGCAGCAACGCCGTGTTCCGGTCAATGAGCCCTTCTTCCACCATATCTACCGCCATTTGAATCGCTGCCGGACCGGTTCGTTTTCCGGTGCGGGTCTGAAGCATCCAGAGCCGTCCGTCTTCAATCGTGAATTCAATATCCTGCATATCGGTATAATGTGATTCCAGTCGATTGCGAATATCCACCAGGGACGCATAAACGTCCGGTAAAAATGTTTCCAGGGAAACGGATTCCTGTGTATC
>JAADFQ010000213.1:0-3481 GCA_013152835.1 FCB group bacterium | reverse complement strand
GTGGCCGGATTGCGGGTAAAGGCCACCCCGGTAGCGGAAGAATCGCCCATGTTGCCGAAGACCATGGTCTGAACATTAACCGCCGTACCCCATTCATCAGGAATGCCTTCGATGCGTCGGTAATTGATGGCCCGCTTTCCGTTCCAGCTCTGAAATACGGCCCGGATGCCACCCCAGAGTTGATCGCCGGGATCATCGGGGAAGGGGACGCCCAGAACCCCTGTTCGATGGTGACTTTAAATTGTTCGGCCAGTGTTTTCCAATCGTTTGCTGTCAAATCGGTGTCGGACACATATTTTCGTTCGGTTTTGTATTGATCGATCAGCCGTTCCAGTCTGGCGCGGATACCCTGACCATCTTCCGGTTCGATGCCTTCGGCTTTTTCCATGACCACATCGGCGTACATCATGATCAGGCGGCGATAGGCATCGTAAACAAACGTAGGATTGCCGGAGCGCTTGATAAGGCCGGGGATTGTTTTCGTTGTGAGCCCCACATTCAGGACCGTATCCATCATCCCGGGCATGGATTGCCGGGCACCGGAGCGTACCGATACCAGCAGGGGATTCTCAGAATCACCGAAGCGTTTCCCCATAATTTTTTCCACCCGATCCAGGGCTTCGTTCACCTGGGCGGTCAGTTCTTCCGGAAATTGTTTATTGTTTTCGTAATAATAAGAATTACACATCTCGGTCGTAATGGTGAATCCCGGCGGGACCGGAATACCCAGACTGGTCATTTCCGCCAGGTTAGCGCCTTTTCCACCCAGCAGGTTGGTCATCTCCGCCTTGCCGTCGGCCTGTCCGGCGCCGAAGAAATACACATATTTTGCCATGTTTGCCTCTTGATTGGATATTGAAAAAGAATAAGAACAGTAAGTTTACAGACATTCACCCATCAGGATCATCCTTTTGATTCCACATTTTGAATCGTCTCCGGGGCTGTTGGGGACCTTTTTTAAGAAAAAACTGCTGACTCTATGCTTGCACTTCGTCCGGATTGAGAATAACTTTGTAAATACTGAGTTCGATTTATAAGGAGAAATTATGGATTTCGGCACAGCAATTGGATTGATCATCGGTTTGGGTTTAATTCTGTTTGGCATGTTCGATTACCAGTCACAGACCATTCCTCAAACCTTCTTCAGCGGACAGGCAATAGCGATTGTTCTCGGCGGAACGCTGGCGGCAACGGTGGTGAATTATCCCTTGAAACAAGTACTACAGATGTTTCGGGTCGCCTGGAAAGCTTTCGGAAAGCGAATCGTCGTTGACCCGGCGGAAATAATCGAACAACTGGTGGACTACGGACGCCGGGCCAAAAAAGAAGGGATTATCGCTTTGGAGAATACCCTGCCCCAGATTAAAAACCATTATCTGCGGATCGGGCTAGGTCATGCCATGCTGGTTCGCGATTCCAAGAAGCTGGAACTTTTCCTGGACAGCGAAATGGACAGCATGATAAAACGCCATCAGCGGGGACAGGAAATGTTTTATAATATGGGAACCTATGCTCCGGCCTTTGGTTTGCTGGGAACGGTGATGGGTTTGATCCAGATGATGACCCAACAGGCTCAGCAATCCTCGGTTTCCAGTTATGCTTCCCAGATGCAGGATTCCATGGGTCAATTGCTTCACGGAATGGGAATTGCCCTGGTAACCACCTTTTATGGCGTCCTGCTGGCCAATCTTATTTTCATTCCCATAGCCGGAAAACTCAAGGCGCTTTCCGATGAAGAAGTCCACGTGAATGAAATTATCAAAGCCGGCATACTCAGTATCCACGCGAAGGAAAATCATTATTTGATCAAAGAAAAGCTCATGACATATCTGGAAAAGGAACAGCGCACCGAAGACTGATATGGCCCGGCGAAAACGCAGCAATGGAAACGGCGATCATTCCAACTGGATGGTTACCTATGCATCCCTGTTAACAGCGGTGTTGGCCTTTTTCCTTTTATTTATTAACCGTGCTGAAAATGAAGCAGCGGCTACCTTTAAATTTCCCGAACGGCTGAAGAGTAGCCTATACGGTCAAATCATGCAAATCCGGGATCAGAAAAAGCTGAATTGGTTATATGTGGAAGACACAGGAACTAAGGGGATCAAATTACTTATTCCCTCCAAGATCGGCCGGTTTCCCATGTTCAAGTCGGAATCGGACCAGCTACAGCCACTGTTTGAGCCCTACCTTTCACAAGTGGTACAAATCATTAATTCACTTGGTCTTGAAGAGCTGAAGACAACCTATGCACCCATCATCAACCGTCTTCAACGTGCCGGAAAAACAATCAACGTAGAGGTCACCATTGAGGGTCACACGGACCGACTTCCTTTGCGATCATCGAAGTTCACCAGTAACTGGGAGCTGAGCCTGGCGCGATCCTATGAAGTTTTACACTATTTTCAAACCCACACGCGATTGCCCCTCAATTACTATTCTTTGGCCGGATACGGACCGTTTCATCCCTTGCGGGACGTAAAAAACCTGGATGAAAACCGGCGCGTGGAAATCTATATCAACATTCAGATGGTGGATCTGACAGGAGGCACTCATGTCTAACACCGCTGCCATGGAACGCATTTCCCATCGCGCCCGGCGGAACTGGCTGCTGAGCTACGGGGATATGATAACCCTGTTAATCACCTTCTTTATCATGCTGATTATTGTCCGGGCGGGCAACGCTTCCAAGATTCATTCCTGGGTTAATCAAAAGATTTCCGAATCCGGACAGGAACTGGAACAGATTATCCGGGATGAAGGTTTGGCGGGCATCACCATCACCCGGGATACGAAGGGAATTCACCTGATTCTTCAGGCGGAAACCATGTTTGACCAGGGAAGCGCCGAACCCAAACCCGGTTTACATCCCTTTTTAAATGTACTGGGTGCTTCGATACGAAATGTTTCTATTTTTAAACTGGATCGGGATCCTCAAAATCGCTCCCTTCTCCGCGAATTGGAATCGGCGGGTTACATCTGGAATACGGAAGTACGGATCGAAGGTCATACCGATGATGTTCCCCTTTTGCCGGGATCGGATTTCAGGGATAATTGGGAATTAAGCGCCGCCCGCGCCCAATCAATCCTGAAAGTATTACAAAAAATTTCCGGGTTGCCGGAATCCCGGTTTGCCGTGGCCGGTTATGGCGAATACCACCCCTTAGTTGAAAATACATCTGCGTCCAATCGTGCCCAAAACAGACGGGTGGAAATTATTATTACCGCTTCCCTGGTGAAAACTCAGTAATCAGCGTGCTTTCGGTTTTTCAATCACTTTAAATACCCGCTCACCTTTACGGGCCATGCGATATTTTTCCCGGGCCAGTTTTTCGATATATTCCGTATCGGTTTCCAATCGGTTGGCTTCCAGTTTCAATTCCGCCTGATGAGCCCGTAAAGCGGTAATCCGATCCTGCACAGCGGCTCGTTCCCGGCGAATTTTTATTAATCGATATATGCCGTGATCCCCGATGACCAG
>JAADFQ010000212.1 GCA_013152835.1 FCB group bacterium | reverse complement strand
AATCGAGGGAAATAATATCCTGGGACCAAATTCGGTTTTTAAGCCGACCCAGATTGGATAAATGATCGGCAATTACCGGGATGTTACATTGCTGGGATACATGATCAACAAGGGCAATGAACGACGAGTTCGGCACGGACTGCCCGGCCATGAATACTATTCTTGAAGCCGATGTTAATTGGTTCGCTATCCTGTTCCAGGTGGCCTCATCCAGCTCACGGGGCGAGTAAATTTCGTCGATGATACGCGGGGAAGAAATCTGCTCCTCTTTACCCGGTACCGGGTAAAATGGTTCCCGGAAGGGTACATTCAAATGAACGGGGCCGGAAATCGGATAGCGAGCGGTATATTCAGTGCTTCATTGATCACCCGGTTCCAGTGCCATTGCTCATCGGGTAACCGGGTTTCCACCGGAAGAACGGCCTCGTAACGCAGGTGAGATGCATACATATCTTCCTGGTGAATCGCCTGCCCGTCCCGTTGATCGATCCATTCCGGAGGTCGATCGGCGGTGAGAATCACCAGCGGGACCTCTGAATAAAACGCTTCCGCCACCGCCGGACCGTAATTCAGGGCTGCTGTGCCCGATGTACAGGTCAGAATCACGGGGCGGTGTAATTCCTGGGCCAGCCCCAGGGCAAAAAAGCCCGCTGCCCGCTCGTCGGTAATACTTCGAGTCCGAATTTTCGGATGCCGAAACAGTGCCAGCGCCAGAGGCGCATTGCGACTACCGGGAGACAGAACCGCGTCGGTAATTCCTTTTTGAACGCAGATTTCCGCCAGGATACGGCATCGCCGGTAAGCCTCAGACATAGAGCCCTCTTAACATCGTCTGGCATTTCAGGGTTGTTTCCGTCCACTCCTCGGAAGGAATCGATTCATCCGTAATCCCGGCCCCGGCATACACGACCACCTGGTGGTCCAGTATCTGTAAACAACGTAAGTTGACGTACAACCGTGACTCGCCGCTAATATTGACGGGGCCCAGATAGCCGGCATAGAGTTTTCGATGAAACGGTTCCGTAGCATGGATAAATTTCAGTGCCTGTTTTTTGGGCCGCCCGCAGACGGCCGGTGTGGGATGCAGGATTTCCACCAACCGGGAAGTCTTGGCAATCCCGTTGGGTGACCGAAGCGATCCGGTAATATCGGTTCGCAGATGATATACGTTTCCGGCCTGGTGCGTATAGGGGCCCTCAACGTGCACTTCATCGATCCCCAATTTTCGGATGCGATGAAGAATATAACGACTCACGATTGCCTGCTCTTCAAATTCTTTGTCCGTCCATTTCACCGGTTCACGGGATTCATGAACCGGTTCCGTTCCGGCAAGCGATACGGTCCTGAATTGTTGAATTTCGTTTACCGCCAGTAATAATTCAGGTGAAGCCCCGATCCAGGTGCCGTATTCCGGTGTGGCAATCAGGGAAACGAAGGCATGGGGATATAACCGGCGCAATACGGAAAAAAATCGTATTGGATCGATTCTATCGTTTGTCAGGTACGTCCGGGCTAAAACAACTTTTTCCAAATTCGTATTCCGAATCGTCTCTACCGCTTGGGTTACCCATCCGTTATAGAGGTTTTCCTGGTCAATTTTATGGATTGAACTTTGCACCGGTTGTGTATAAAACCCGGAAGATATACCCGCTCTCTGGGAAAGCGCGTTGATTCGGTCCATCCATTCTTCCGACGAATTTTCATTCGTCAGTGAAACCAATTTTTTTCCCATTGAATTATAAAAGATGTCCCCCCGAAGGAACAGGGGTCGGGACCCTGATTTCACGGAAAAGGGATGGATAAAAAACCCTGGTGTTTCGCTATCCAGAATGTCAGTGGAGGTTTTCAGTCCGGACTGAGAAATAAGAATTTGCCAGTCACTGGAACGGGGCAAGGACCAGGCTGCAAAAGAAGCCTTCTGCTCAAGTGCCACCTGAACACAGGCGGAAAACATGATTTCCGGCGTGACTTGAAAATCCAGTGTATCCGTTTCGGACACCACGGTTATTTATCCATTACCGCCAGGGTCATTCGGCTCACGCAAATCAGGCGATCCTGTTCATCGCGAATATGGATTTGCCAGATTTGCGTCTTGCGGCCTAAATGAATGGCCTTGGCAACTCCGGTCACAAAGCCTTCCCGGGCCGATTTCACATGGTTAGCATTGATTTCCATTCCCACGCAATATTGTTTGTTCATATCCAATTCCAGGGTTCCGGCAACACTGGCCAGGGTTTCCGCCAGAACCAGGGATGCACCGCCATGCAGTAGACCCATGGGCTGGCTGGTTTTGGGACCTACCAGCATCCGACCCGTGAGGCAATGGTCCCCAATGTCAGTAAATTCAATTCCCAGATGGTCAATCAGAGTCCCTTTGATCACCTTGGATATTTCATTCAGTATTCTGGCTTTATCCATCCGTTCAATCCCCTGAAGACATGAATAATTTTTCATTCAGGTAGCGCCGCAGTTCCATGTCATCAATGCCCAGTTTTACAAAGACGCCATCTTCAGCGATGGACAATTTCCGATTTTCTTCGGAAACCACTATCACGATGGCATCCGATTCTTCCGTCAAACCCAACGCTGCCCGGTGCCGCGTTCCCATATCCTGTGAAATGGTTGAACTATCGGTTAGCGGCAGAATACAGGAAGCTGCCTCAATAATATCATTTTGAATAATCACGGCTCCATCATGCAGCGGTGAAGAAGGATTAAACAGGGAAATCAGCAGGGGGGCCGTCACTTCCGCTTTCAAAGGCATTCCGGCCTCCTTATAGGACCGGAGTCCTGTTTCCCGTTGAATCACAATCAGCGCACCCCATCCGCGCTGAATAATTTCCGTTGTGCCGTCCACAATCGCTTCAATGGTTTTGGAAGTTCCCAGCCGGAATATTCGTTGGAAAAACCGGTGCTGACCAACATAAATCAGCAGCCTCCGGATTTCCGGTTGAAACAAAATGACAAAGGCCACCACCCAAACCGTTTGGAATTGGTTCACCAGCCATGAAGTGGCCGAAAATCCAAGCGCGTTGAACAGGAACGATGCAATCAGCAGGATGATCAGTCCCACCAGCATCTGACCGGCGCGGGTACCTTTAAAATAATGGTATACCCGATAAAAAATCCAACTCACCAGCAAAAGGTCAACCAGGTCAACCAGGGT
>JAADFQ010000211.1 GCA_013152835.1 FCB group bacterium | reverse complement strand
AATTCAGGAAACAACGCTCCTGCCACGGCAGATTCGCTTGTGCCAGAACTACCCCAATCCCTTTAATCCGGTGACCACCATCCGTTATGAATTGCCGGAAGCAACCCGCGTACGCCTGGCGGTGTACGATCTCCTGGGGCGCGAAGTGGCAATACTGGTGGACCGGCAACAAGAACCGGGGATCAAGGAAGTGGTGTGGAATGCATCGCAAATGGCTAGTGGACTTTACTTTTACCGGTTAACAACCGATCGATTGCAGTTCACCCGGAAACTGGTGGTGTTGAAATGAAATATTGTTTAATGATAATTAGAGATTGTGATTAGATATGAAGAAAACAATTGTTTATTTAACATTGATTTTAATGGCCTATGGCGCTAACCCGCGATCAGGTATTGCTGTGTCCGTACTGCGAACGTGGACCACCTTATCTGGGATGGCAATGCCATTTCCACTATCCATGGCAACCATGGCGACGTCGCCAGTTACCATATTACCGGGGAGGCTGGGTTGGAATGGCCTAAAGGGAGCGGCATAGGAGCCGTCTTTCAGGCCGGTCCCTGGATAGCGGCGGGGAAAATCAACGGCAAGGAAGAAATCCGCATCACTACCTGTGAATATGTTTCCGTGTTTTCACCGGGAGTATTAAACGGGGATGGTGAATCCGGGAAAATTTATCGCTTGCATAGAGCGGAAATTGAGGCCTTTCTGAACAATGACTGGAATACTTTTAGCTCAATGACCCTGATGTTGCCGGTCACGGTCGTTGAAGATAAAAAGGCCTACACCAAGTTGGTGGAGACACCCCTTCCCACGGATGATTTTCTGAACTGGCCGGTGGAAGACGGAGCCCCCTGGGTAGATGTCAACGACGATGGAGTGTACAGTCCCCCGGATGGGGACTACCCGGATATTGTGGGGGATATGTTTCACTGGTACGTGATGAACGATGGTAACGACAGCCTGCACCATGCCCTGTTAGACACACATCCCCTGGACGTTGAGGTCCGAACCGCCCTGTACGGGTTCAACGTGGAGGGCCCGCTTAAGAATACGCTTTTTGTGAAATGGCAGATTGAGAACAAAGGTTCGGATTTCCTGGATTCGATGTTCGTTGCTTTTTGGAATGATCCTGACCTTGGTTATAGTCTCGACGATTTGACCGGTTGCGATCCTGAAATCAAGCTCGGGTTCTGTTATAATAATTTTGGAGGTGATCAGCAATACGGACCAGCGCCGCCGGCCTTCGGCAGTTTATTTTTACAAACACCCATTGTGCCTTCCCCGGGTGATTCGGCTTTTGTTTCCGGAGAATGGATTACGGATTACGGGAACTTGCCAATGAAGGCGTTCACGCCCCATTTTCAGTTGCCATGGGATGAGCTCGAATATCCGGAAGTCGTTTTCAACCTGGTAAATGGATTGACTGCCGATGGTGCGCCGTTTATTGACCCAACCACCGAAGAGGTGACAACCTTTGTTTATAATGGCGATCCAGTAACGGGTCGGGGATGGGTGGAATACAACGATTATCCGCAACGAGATACGCGTTTTCTTATGTCAACGGGCCCCTTTTCATTGGCCCCCGGAGATGTTCAGGAAGTGGTTGTAGCGCTTATTATGTCTCAGGGGTTCTCCAATTTAGCGTCCGTTGCTTCCCTGAAATCCGATGCCGGGATGATTCGTTCGGCTTGGGAGTCGAACTTCCAAAAGTTTCCATCTCTTCCACAGATTACATTGGTTTCTCCTCTGGAAACGAATATGGAGTCAACAGGTCCCTTCTACATGGTATTCAGAATTACCGATACGAATACGGGATTGCCCGACGAGAACTTGTCCTGCCAGATTTACTATGATGTCAATGCTCTTAGGGATTCATTGGCATTGGTTCAAATTGAATATGAAGGTAAGCCAGCTTATGCGGTTTGGATTCCTGAATTCCCGGATATATCCGCTACAACCGAATTGCATTACTATTTGTCGCTGACAGCGAACGACGGCATTAAACGACTTTGGCCTTCCGGAGCGCCATATAACTACCGGACACTAATATTCGGTCCGGATACAATAGCACCGAAACTATCGGGAGTAAGCGTTGCTCAGGACATCCACTATTTATTGCCGTTTGAAAAGACAGTAATCATTGATACGGTCCGGGATGACCGTTTCGGGATAACCGATGTAAAGTTACACTGGAAGATAGGGGAATCTCCGCCACAAACGGTGGCAATGACGATTTATGATTCGCTGTATTACGACTGGCAGTGGTCGTATCGTTGGTCCGGGGTGATTTCCGGTCAGGCACAAGCCCTGGGTGACACAATTTATTATTGGGTTACGGCTGCTGACTCAAGCAAAAACGGGAATACGGCAATGTCGGAAAAACAATGGTTTGTTGCCTGCAATCGGGAAGCTTTGGGGGATTGGGAGCACGCTGTTTCGTATAGTCCGATTGAAAACTGGCGAATGTTCACAAATGGGAAACTCCAGAAATTTAATTATCCCCAAGCACCCTGGAACCAGGTATTGGTTTCGCATTTGACTGAATCCGGGGGTGTCGGAGATACGATGCAATATCTTCGGGCCTTGGATTTAACATCCTTTGACAAGGTCTGGCTGACTATTCCCATGGCGTATAATTTCCATGCCGACAGCAATTTCGGAGTTTTGGAATATTCTTTCAACGGATCTGATTGGGTAATAATAGATTCCTTTACCGGGTACCAAAGCCCGGACACGTTTCATTTTCCATTGTCTTCATATACCGACCGGGAATCAATGTATTTTCGCTTTCGGGTAAACCGCAATTCCAAATTTACCGAATGGATTTTCGATGACATTATCCTGCATACCGATTCCACTTTATTGGGTATTGAAAAAGAGATTCCTCTACCCCGCATGGTTCTCCTCCATCAAAACTACCCCAACCCCTTCAACCCAGTGACCACCATCCGCTATGAACTGCCGGAAGCAACCCGCGTACGCCTGGCGGTGTACGATCTCCTGGGGCGGGAAGTGGAGGTACTGGTAGACAAAAAGCAGAATCCGGGTATAAAGGAAGTCATCTGGGATGCGTCGCAAATGGCCAGCGGGATTTACTTTTATCGCTTGACAACCGATCGATTGCAGCTAACCAAAAAACTGGTGGTGTTGAAATGAAATATTGTTTAATGATAATTAGAGATTGTGATTAGATATGAAGAAAACAATTGTTTACTTAACATTGATTTTAA
>JAADFQ010000210.1 GCA_013152835.1 FCB group bacterium | reverse complement strand
ATCGATACTGGAATAATTGTTGAGTGACGATTTGTACGGTAAGCCTGTGAAGCGAGGTGACGGTTTGACCTAATCCATAATCTTTATGATCATTCCTTTCTTTGATCTTCCGTTTCCGTCAGTTATCTCACGGATTTAGAGGCTGTGGGAAACAGCTTCTTTTCTGTACTTTCCAGCCCTTATTATGAATAAATCACGCGGACATATCCTCTGGATCGATGATGAAATCGATCATTTGAAACCTCACCGGATGTTTCTGGAGGAGAAGGGCTTTCAGGTCCTCCCGGCTACCAATGGTCCCGATGGCGTGGAACTGATCAAAACCAATCCCGTCGATCTGGTGCTCCTGGATCAGTTTATGCCCGGAATGGACGGCATGGATACACTGCGGGAAATCAAGAATGTGCGTCCCACGCTGCCGGTAATCATGATTACTAAAAGTGAAGAAGAATGGCTCATGGATGAGGCGATCTACGAAAAGGTGGCCCAGTTCCTGATCAAACCGGTAAACCCGACGCAAATTCTCATGGCCTGTAAACAGGTTCTGGAACAATCCGGCATCCGGGCCGAAAAAGCCACCTCCGGTTTTCTGCAGGTATTCCAGGACCTGGAAAGCCAGATCCGCGGAGCCGATTCGGCGGATGACTGGTGGCTGATCTATACCGAGCTGGTAAAATGGCAATTAGAATTTGACGAACATCCCGACAGCGGTCTCGGTGAGATTCTCAGTGAACAAAGTCAGACCGCCAACCGGGAATTCCTGCCCTGGTTTATTGAACATTATTCGACGTGGGTCACCGAAAGAAACGGACCGCCTTTATCGGTGGATATCATCCCCCGTTTTGTGGAACCTTTACTGGAACAAAAAACGCCTGTCTGTCTGTTGGTGATTGATTCCCTGCGTTATGATCATTTCAGGGCCATACAGGCAGAATTAGGATCGCTGTTTGAGTTGACCGTGGATTATCAATGTTCTCTGCTGCCCTCCGCTACGCCATTCAGCCGCAACGCCATTTTCAGCGGGCTGTTTCCGGATGAGTTTACGCGGAAATATGCGGAACAGGCCCGGGCTTTCCGGGAACATGCCCCCAGCCTGAATCGACTGGAAGATCAATTTCTTACCGATTTGTTAAAACGGCATGGTCGGGAAACGACTTCTACCCACTATCATAAAATCTGGAAAGCCGAGGAAGGGCAACGATTTGCCGGTCGTTTATCCGAATATCTGAACGTGGACCTATTGGCATTGGTCGTCAATTTTGTGGATATTCTGGCCCATAAGCGGGCGGAATCCGACGTACTGATGGAAATGGTTCCCGACGAGTCGGGCTACCGGAAAACCGTGCGAACCTGGTATCAGAATTCCTGGCTTTCCAAGACGCTGAAGCAGTTAGCCGAACGGGGATTCACGGTTGTGCTGACCAGTGACCACGGCAGCCTGCGGGTCCAACGGGGAACGGTGGTGGGCGCCGATCGGGAAACATCATCGGGAATCCGGTACAAGTACGGGCGCAACCTGAATTGCAAGGATCGCTCTGCATTGGTCATTCGCAAACCGGCCGAATACGGACTACCGGAATTCGGTCCGCAAACCACCTATCTCATTGCCAAAGATGACATTTATTTCCTCTATCCAACCCAGTATCATCGTTATCACAATTTGTATAAAGACAGCTTTCAGCACGGGGGTATTTCCCTGGAAGAATTGCTGGTTCCGGTAGTGACGATGCGGCCGCGGTAAATGAAAAAAATCGTGGACGTACACTCACTGGAAGAGACCCAGGATTTGGCCCGGAAATTAGCCCGATCCTGGGAATCGGGAACCGTGGTCCGGTTGGAAGGGGGACTGGGTACGGGAAAAACCACCTTCACTCAATTTGTGGCCCAGGCATTGGGTGTTCAGGGCTTCGTGGGCTCACCCACCTTCAAGCTGATCAGTGAATACCAGGGTGCGGAGAAAAAACTCTATCATGCCGATTGCTACCGGATTGATACGCCGGAAGATTTTCTGGAAATTGGCGGTGAATCCTATTTATATCCTGAAGATGGCATTACACTGATCGAATGGCCGGAGAAAATTGATCCCCTGATTCCTGATTCGGCAGTGCGGATAACCATTGAACGAAATCGGAACAATCCCCATGCCCGACAATTCGGGATCACGGTCGCATGATTCGATTGGCAGCTCTGGAAACCGCTACGGAGATATGCAGTGTGGCGTTAATGGAAGATCAACGGGTGGTTGCTTGTCGCGAGGAAAATATTCCCCGGCAACATGCCGTTCAACTTCCCGTGTTTGTTAGAGACATCATCGAAAAATCCGGCTGGAATTTCGGCGATCTGGATGCGATTGCCGTTTCTATCGGACCCGGTTCTTTCACCGGGCTTCGCGTGGGACTGAGTTTTGCCAAGGGGCTGGCCTACAGTCAGGGGTTACCGCTGGTCCCCGTTTCTACCCTGGAAGGATTCGCCCGATCGATTCCGGTACAGAACTCGGGATTATCTACCATCCTCTATTCCCACGGAAATCAGATTTACAGCCAGGATTGGGAAGCGAAAAATCAGCGTTGGTCCGTGCTGAATCCACCACAAATACAATCTTTGGAAGAATGGACCAACCGTCGGTTACCGGATATTCCCGTGGCCTACTGGTTCGGCAGGAAAAAACTGGAGATTCCGGAGAATTCGATTCCGGTTACGCCCTCGGCAATCCCGATCGGCAAAATTGCCGTGGAAGATTATGAGCGAAAAATAGTCGATGCATTTGATCTCACGCCGGAATATATTGCCGCCTTTCACCTGAATTAAGATATGTCAATTCGACGCGCAACCATAAATGATCTGCCTGAAATCGATTCCATCGAGCAACGGGTTTTCGATGATGCCTGGCCGCGGGAAGAAATCGGTCAGGTGCTTTCGGACGCCGGCGGTATTCGGACCTGGGTGCTGGAAAGGGAACATACTGTAATCGGGTATCTCATGGTCCATGAAGGGGCGGATACGGTGCATATCCTGAATTTTGCCATCGATATTCCCTGGCAGCATCAGGGATTTGGAAAGCAATTATTAACGTCAGTTTTGCGTAAATTTCCGGAAACTTCCAAAGTGGAATTAGAGGTCAAACGATCCAACTGGCCAGCCATTCAATTGTACCTCAACGCAGGTTTTATCCCACAGGAAGTGCGACCCCGATATTACCCCGATGGGGAAGATGCCCTGATCTTCAGGAAATGTATCCATCATCAACAGGAAACAACGAGTGAATTGGTTTAGACGTACAAAA
>JAADFQ010000209.1 GCA_013152835.1 FCB group bacterium | reverse complement strand
TACCGGACTGACTTCGGGAAATTGACCTAATCCCCAATCATAAGCGCTTTCAAAGCGCATGGCACCGCCATAATTATAACCATTCGTACCTGTGCCGTATTCGTAACCACCGCCATTTTGGATTGTAAATCCGATAATTTTGGTGCTGGTATCCGCTTCCTGATTGAAGGTAAAGAACTGATATTTCGCAGTGGTTCCGGATTTTAATTCAATAATTGTGGAATCGGGACCATCCCGGCTCATGAGAACAAAAGCAAAACCGGGATCATAAAGGTTGCGATCATCACTATCATTATATGTTCCGGGCAAAACCAGGATGGTATCGCCGGGATTCATGGGAGCATTACTAAAAACATCGCCGATATCGCCAAAGGGATTGGCCGGTGATCCGTCATGAAGGTTACCGAACGTTCCGGCCGCATCATCCACATACCAGACCGGCCCTTTATAGCTGGGGGTTCCGCTGACTTCATTGGAAAAATCGGATTCATAACCATCCAGGTCCACAGCCGTGACCCGGAAATAATAGGTCGTCCCATTGGTCAGACCATGTACGATCCGGGTAGTTACTCCGGCAACGCTGTCAAGCAAACTACCGGCTGGAGAAAAGGTGTCGTAATAAATACGATAGATCGCCAGATCATTATCGCCGGGTGCTGTCCAGGAGAGTGTCACTGTGGAATCATTTTCATCCGTAACCATCAGATTTTCCGGTGCGTTGGGATAGGGAGAAACCGTTAAACTGTTTTCAATAGCTCCCAGGTCCGGGCCATAGGTTCCGCTACCGGGATCATAGGAAGTTGTGGGTCGCGAATTCCCATAATAATCCGTCGTCGGAGCTGATAAGTTGCCGTAGGTCGTTCCTCCCTTTCCGATGGCTTTACTGGCGATAGACAGGGAATAATCGCCGTTTCCGGTAAAAGCCGGATCTGTATCAAATAAATAATCACCGCTGATGCCGGCATCGGTGGCATTAGTGATTAAAGCATAGCCAATATCAGCGCTGCCGGAACCGAATGCGTTGTTATCCGTGGACATATTTTCCCGGGCGGGATCGTTGAAACCAACCACATCATTTTCCGCAATAATGGTATTGAAAATGGTAAAATGCATGGTGCTGCTCCGTCCCACACCGGCTCCGCCCCAGGGACCATTGGGAACCGGTGTGAGTTGATTCCCGGCAATGGTCACATTGATAAGGTCTACTGTTGGGCCATAGGTCGGACCGGAACCGGGGTAGTTTCCCCAACCGCTGGGATTTATCTCCACACCAATCCCACCGCCGCCGGAACCCGGATTCTGATTATTGGGATCATAGATCGAATAAACCGAGTTGTCAACAATCAGACAATTGGTAATTTGAAGGTAGGGATGGAGAGAGTAAATACCACCGCCCATTGCTTCCATGCCTTTGACCGTATTGTGACTGATGGAACAATTGTTAAACTGAATTGGTGTCGGTGTATCATTGTAGTAATCACTAATATACACTGCGCCGCCGGCACTCCGACTCCAGTTAAAATTCGTGGGGCCGCTGTTCGCATCTACCGTATTGGAATCAATACGGGTATTTTCAAAAACAGGGGCCATGCCGAACCCGATATAAAGGGCTCCACCCTTGAAATGAATACCCGTATTGGTAACACCGGAGGGCAAGGAATTGGAATTTCCGGCAATGACACAATTGAGAAATTGCGGTGAATAAATCGTGGGATCGGGACTAATATAACTCCCTTCCAGAACAATCGGCGCTTTCAATTCACCCGGAATGCTTATATTGGACGAGGGGACCATGGAAAGTCCCCGGAATTCACAGCGATCAAATACCGGGGCCGCTTCCTGGATATGAATTACCGGAAGAATATTACTGCCTGATGTTTTACTTGTATTAGTAAACCGACAGTTCACGAATTTTGGATTCCAGGGTAATGTACTTCCACTGCCATAGTCCGGCCCTACAATACTGATGAGAATGTCTTCGTCGTCCCCATTCGTAAATGTAAATCCGATTAACTGAGTCGAATTATCGTATCCGTTGAAGAAACCATCCTGGGCATCCAATTTCAATGCAATCCGGTTGCCGAAAGACCCTCCGGCATCAATAATCGTGGTATCCGGTCCATCAACTGATTCCAGAACGATCTGCTTCCCTTTCAAGTCCACCACAGGAGAAGATCCCGTTCCCGTATAGGTTCCCGGTTTGACTAAAATGCGCACGCCATCGCTGACGGCATTGATCGCTTCCTGGATAGAGCCAAAAGGTTTAGCCGCTGATCCGTCCGCTGTATAACCGGCATTGACCGAATCCACATCCACATAAATATCCGTACCGGAGTACTGAGGCGTAGCGCTGACTTCATTGGAGAATCCGCTTTCATAAGCATCATTATCGATGGCCGTGATCCGGAAATAATACGTTTCATTATTATTCAGTCCGTTCACCGTGTAGGTCGTCGTGGACACACCGGTGGCTTCCGCCTGTCTGGTATTGGGAGCCGTGGCGGTTCCATAATAGATGCCGTATTTGGCAATATCGGATTCTGAATTAGCAGTCCAGTTTAACGTAACCTGACCATCACCGGCCGTGGCCGTCAGCCCGGTAGGCGCTGACGGGTATGGCGTGGTCGCAAACGAACTTTCATACGCCCCAAGATCCGGAGTACTACCGGCAGGATTGGGACGTACTTCTCCGGTAAGATCGGATACAGGAACCAACGTCTGCCCCGGATAGGTGGCGCCATGGGCAATTCCGGCGCCGATCAGGAGGCTGGCAGGAGCCAATGAAATCACCACTGGAAGCATCCGTAAACCGGGGATTAACAAACAAATTATTATCTCCGGTAGCCGAGGATTGAAGATCGGAATAATTTACCGAAAAAGATGCGCCATTGCCATAGACCATATCCGTGGAATTATCCTCAGCCGTATTCCCCCAGATAATGGAATTTAATATATTAATTTGTGAATTGCTGTTTTCGACACCTATCGCCCCACCTTTTGTACTCCAGATAATATTCTGTTGTTGGGATACAGAATTGTATAAAATATCGCTGTTAACCAGATCCAGATTTGTTCTGTAAGAAAGATAAATTCCACCTCCTATGGTTTCATACCCATCATTATACTGTGTAAGGGAGTTCGCCACGATAATAGTATTGATAAACCGGGGTGTGGTCTGGTCACCGGAAAGATATACACCGGCGCCATAAACATGAACATTTTCCCCGCTCAGTATAGTTCCGGAATTTCCCCGAATAATGGAATTCTCGACCGTCAAAATTGAGTTACTGTTTCCATTATAGCTTAAACCCATACCGTGATAATTATAATAAAAATCAGGTGGATTGTGAGCATTTTCGTTACCTTTAATAACCACATTCTTCAGGGTGACACTGTCAGGGCCTAAAGAAATAATTGATATTCCAGCTCCAAAAAGGGCTTTATTTCCAGGACCAATCACGCAATTTTCAATGGTCAGATCGCCACCGTTTCTGATCAGAATTCCGCCCCCATCGCCATTCCATAAATCGCCGGACAGCGGGGCAAATCCATTGATAATTTTTAAACCGATAATCTTCGTTGTATCGGAATAATTATTCTCAAGATCATTAAAACCACGCCGGGGATTGGATGCACTTCCCTGAACATCAATGGTGACTGAATCGGGACCGCCAACACCCATTACCACCAGTTCGGTTCCGTTCATCGTCAGATTGTAATTCCCGTATCCGGTATAGGTACCGGGGTTAATCTTTACCGTATCGCCATCGTCGGCATAATCAATCGCGTGCTGAATGGTCAGAAAGGGAGCGGACTGACTGCCATCGCCCGTATTGCTTCCGGATGGTGACACACCGGACCGAAATAGTCGGGTGTGGCCGATACGGTCGTAGTGTAAACACTGACGCTTCCATCGGCGCCCAGCGTACGGAGGGCGTAATAATACGTTGTCCCGTTGGTAAGATTCGCATCGGTATACGAGGTAATGGTTCCATCCGCGGTCGTATCAATGATGCTCAGGGTTGCCGCAGCCCCTCCCCGGTAAACCAGGGTTCGGGCCACACCGTTTCCGGTGGCAACCGTCCAGGATAAAGTGACCTGATGGGAGGCAACAGTGGCCGTTAGATTCGTTGGCGACGCTACCCGAGGTATCGCCGTGGCCTGTGAGGACAATGAACTGACTTCACCGGTGGATTTTTCCGCTACTACAGCGTAGGTGTAAGTCGTTCCGTTAGCGACAGTAGTATCGTTGTAGGTCAAAATTCCGGAAGCCACCGAATCGATGAGCGCCATCGTACCGGTTCCTGCGTCCCGGTAGATATAATATTCAACCACATCAGACGATATGGACGCCGTCCAGCTCAGATCAACCTGGCCGTAAAGGCCCGTAGCCGTGAGATTGGTGGGCGGTAATACGGCCGGCTCCGTATAGACAACCCGCAGCCAGGGTACGAAATGGTCCGCTGCCGTGATCAGGTTGGAATCAAACGGATAACTCCCGGCCTGGGAATCACTCCAACCCCGGAGACAACGACCGTTACCCGCATCACGCAGATACACGCCACCTCCCGGGGAATAGAAATTTCCATCATTACTGAATTCCACCACAAAGTTAGAATTACCGTCCCAGGACACTGGATTAATGGGAATCCGGACCCAGGTTCCCATGGGGAATTCATACGAATAACGGTAAGTCGGTCCATAGCCTACCGTCGTACCTAACCAGGTGGACAACGTCGTTTGCCCGGTCCAGGCCGTGGCTACCCGGAAATTCGGCAGATCCTGTCCCGGAGATTCGGAAGGATAAATTTCCAGGGCCACAATATTGGCCCCCGGATTCAATCCGGCGGCGGATAAATCACCGGCGGTGTAGAGTCCCTGGAATTTGAAATCTTTGTACCAGGTATTCAGGGGATAACCCTGATCCTGGCCACCGGTTGAAGTAGTATTAGCTCCTACCAGAAGTTCCGCAATGATCTTATCGGT